>DATLXT010000097.1:0-7024 GCA_035575475.1 Gemmatimonadales bacterium
GGGGTGCTGGCGTTGGGCCCCCTCTTGGGGCTGGCCGGCTGCGGCCACGCCCCCCCATCACCGCCGCTCTTCGAGCTGCTGCCGCCCGAGCGCACCGGAGTGGACTTCGTCAACCACCTGCCCGAAGACACGGCCTTCAACATCATCACCTACCTCAACTACTACAACGGGGGCGGGGTCGCGGCGGGGGACGTGGACGGCGACGGCCTCCCCGACCTGTACTTCACCTCGAACCTCGGCCCGAACCGCCTCTACCGGAATCTGGGAGACTACCGGTTCGAGGACGTCACCGAGCGCGCCGGGGTGGCCGGGCCGCCGGGGTGGACCACCGGCGTGACCATGGCGGACGTCAACGGCGACGGACATCTCGACCTTTACGTCTCCTCCGTGAACCAGGCCCCGCTCCGCGGGCGGAACGCCCTCTACGTCAACGACGGCGACGGCACCTTCACCGACCGCACCGACGAGTACGGCCTGGGCCACGTCGGGTACTCCACCCAGGCCGCCTTCTTCGATTACGACGGCGACGGCGACCTGGACCTGTATCTCTTGAACCACTCGACCCACGCCCTCCGCGGCAGCGTGTGGAACCCCCAGCGCACCGTCCGCCACCCCGAGGCGGGCGACCGCCTGTTCCGCAACGACGGCGGGCGGTTCACCGACGTCAGCGAAGCGGCGGGGATCTACGGCGGGGTCGGCGGCTACGGGCTGGGGGTGGTCGTGAGCGACTTCGATCTCGACGGGTGTCCCGACATCTTCGTGGCCAACGATTTCGACGAGAACGACTTCCTCTACCGTAACCACTGCGACGGCACATTCACCGAATCCGTTGCCCGGGCCCTGGGCCACACCAGCCGCTCCTCCATGGGCGCGGACGCCGCCGACTTCAACAACGACGGCCGGCCGGACCTCGTGGTGCTCGATATGCTCCCGGAACGGGAGGACATCCTCAAGACCTCCGCCAACGCCGAACCGTTCACGGTCGAGCAGATGAAGTTACAGGCCGGCTACCACCCGCAGTACGCGCGGAACACCCTTCAGCTGAACCGCGGTCGGGGCCGCTTCAGCGAGATCGGCTACCTGGCGGGCGTGTACGCCACGGACTGGAGCTGGGCGCCGCTCTTCGCCGACCTGGACGGCGACGGCTGGAAGGACCTGTTCGTCACGAACGGCATCTACCGCCGCCCGAACGACCTCGACTACATCGCCTACGTGTCCCAACCCTCCGTGCAGGCCTCCCTGGCCCGGGGCATCACGCGCGAGAATCTCTCCCCGATTCTCGCCCGGATGCCGCAGGTTCCCCTGGCCAACTACGCCTACCGGAACAACGGCGACCTGACCTTCACCGACAGAGCGCGGGCCTGGGGTCTGGCCCAACCCGGCTTCTCGACCGGCGCGGTCTATGTGGATCTGAACCACAGCGGCGCCCTCGACCTGGTGGTGAACAACATCAACGCGCCGGCCGGCATCTACCGCAACCGGGCGCGCGAGGTCACCGGTCACCACTATCTGAGCGTCCTCCTCCGCGGCACCGGGGCCAATACGGCGGGTATCGGCGCCAGGGTCGTGATCCGGTACGGTGGGCGATTGCAGATGCTCGAGCAGATGCCCACCCGGGGGTTCCAATCCTCGGTGGAGCCGAGACTCCACTTCGGCTTGGGCACCGCACTCCGGGTGGACACCCTGACCGTCATCTGGCCGGACCGGCGGTATCAGGTGCTGACCGATCTGGCGGTGGACCAGACGCTCACTCTGTTCCAACAGGAGGCGCGCGGGCGCCATGTCCGGGGCGGCGCGGGCGCCCCGCTCTTCGTCGACGTGACCGCGGAACTGGGCCTGGACTTCCGCCACCGGGAGAACACGTTCTTCGACTACAACCGCGAGCCGCTGATGCCGCACCAGCTCTCGACCGAAGGTCCGGCGCTGGCGGTGGGCGACGTGAACGGCGACGGGCTGGACGACGTCTACGTGGGCGGCGCCAAATGGCAGGCCGGCGCGCTGTACCTCCAGACCCGCGACGGGCGCTTCCGGCCGGGCGCGAATGCGGCGTTCCGGCAGGACAGCCTGGCCGAAGACGTGGACGCCGCGTTCTTCGACGCGGATCGGGACGGGGATCTCGATCTCTACGTGGTGAGCGCGGGGAACGAGTTCTGGGGCGAGGCCGAGGCGCTGCGCGACCGGCTCTATCGGAACGACGGGCGCGGGCGGTTCGAGCGGGATCGCGGCGCCCTCCCCGACTTCTTCGAGAACGGCTCCTGCGTGGTGCCCGGCGATTTCGACGCCGACGGGGACCTGGATCTCTTCGTCGGCAGCCGGGTGGTCTCGCGTCGCTACGGAGCCACGCCCCGGAGCTATCTCCTCGAGAACGACGGCACCGGCCGGTTCCGGGACGCCACGCCCGAACGGGCGCCCGCGCTGGCGGAGGCGGGGATGGTCTCGGCGGCGAGCTGGACGGACTACGACGCCGATGGCGCGCTGGACTTGATCGTGGTGGGCGAGTGGATGCCGGTGCGGGTGTTCCGCCAGGAGGGGCGCCGGTTGGTCGAGCGCACCGCCGAGGCGGGGTTGTCGGGCACAAACGGTTGGTGGACTGCCGTCGCCGCGGCTGACGTCGACGGGGATGGCCGCGAGGACCTGCTCCTCGGCAACCTGGGGCTCAACTCCTACCTCCGCGCCTCGCCGACCGAGCCCGCCCGGCTCTATCTCCATGACTTCGCTCGCAACGGGGGGCTCCAGCAAATCCTGACCTTCTACAAGCACGGGACCAGCTACCCCCTGGCCGGACGCGACGAGCTGGCCGCCGCGATCCCGGCTCTGCGCGACCGTTACCGGAGCTATGCCCAGTTCGGCGCCAGCCGCGTGGAGGACCTCTTCTCCCGGTCCGAGCTGGCCAGGGCCCGGGTCTTGGAAGCGTACACCTTCGCCAGCGCCGTAGCACGCAACCGGGGGGACGGAACGTTCGCCCTGGCAACCTTTCCCACGGAGGCGCAGTTCGCGCCGGTCTATGCCATCTTGCCGCATGACTTCGACGGCGATGGCCGCACCGACCTGCTGCTCGGGGGGAACCACTATGGCGTGCCCCCGGTGCGGGGCCGCTACGATGCCAGCTACGGGCTGTTGCTGCGAGGCGGGGAAGGCGGCCGCTTTCAGCCGGTGGATCTGGAGGCGGCTAACCTGATGATCGACGGCCAGGTGCGGGGCCTCGCACGGTTACGCCGGGCGGGCGGCGGCACGCTGGTGGTCGTCGCACGCAACGGGGAGCGGGTCATGGTCCTACGTCCGTTGCGCGGCCGGGACCCGCGGCTACTGACCCAGCTGGAAGACGTACGCCTCGAGAGGGGCCAGGCGGGGCAGGGGCACGTAGCCCCGGATTCGCCCGTCCGGGCCCACCCGTAATTCGGCGGCCTCGGGCCCGCCGAGGAGCGCCCGCGGCACATACCTCCCGGGTCCGAGCACGCGGTGTGGCGACGAGAGCGCGACTCCCTCGAGCTCCACCGCGCCGAGGTTCGTGATCACCAGGACGGCGGGCGCCCCCGCCCCTGCTCCCTCACCGCTCCGATCGATCCGGAGGTAGGCCGCCACCGCGTCGGCGGTCGCGCCCAGCGGAACCAGCTCGCCGCTGGCCAGGGCGGCGTGCTCCGCCCGCAGATGAATCAATCGGCGGTAGCGATGGAGCAGCGAGCCCGGTTCCGTCTCCTGCGCTTCCACGTTGGCCGTGAACGAATCGGGCTGAAGCGGGGCCCAGGGTGTCCCGCGGGTGAATCCGGCCGCGGGGGCCCGGCGCCAGTGCATCGGGGTGCGGAGGCGGGGATCCGGCTTGTCGCCGGTCATCCCGATTTCCTCGCCGTAGTACACGAACGGCAGGCCCGGCAGGGTGAGCAGCAGGGTCGCGGCGAGCTTGGCGCGGGCGACGTCGCCTCCTAAGACGGTCAGGGTGCGGGGTTGATCGTGATTCCGGAGGAAGGGCGCCCAGCGCTCGGCGGGGACGGCTTCCTGAAGCCGCAGCACCGGCGCCACCCACGCCCCCGCCGCTCCGCCGCGCACCGCCTCCAGAATGGCGTCCGAGACCTCGAAGGCGAAGTAGGCATCCAGCTGATCGGGATAGTACCGGAGCAGCACTCCGGTGCTGTCCCAGACCTCGCCGATGGTGAAGGCGCTAGGAGCCACGCGGCGGAGATACGCCCCGAACTCCCGCAGCACCCGGTGGGTACCGGGTGCGTTCGCCACCAGGCCGCCTTCCTCCACCAGGTGCCGAACGGCGTCGAGACGGAACCCGTCGGCTCCCATCTCCTCGATCCAGAAGCGGGCGATGCTCTTGGCCTCGTCCAGGACGGCGGGCGTTTCGTAGTTCAGGTCCGGCATGCCGCTCCAGAAGAATCCGTAGTAGTACTCGTCCCGCACCGGCGAGCGGTGCCAGTTCTGGCCCCGGCTCGTGTCCGACCACCGAAACCATGCACGGTAGGGCGAGGCCGGGTCGCGCAAGGCCTCCTGGAAGAAGGGGTGCTCGCTGGAGACGTGATTCAGGACCAGATCCACCAGGAGCCGGATGCCCCGCCGGTGCGCCTCGACCGCCAGGCGTTTGAAGTCGTCGTTGGTGCCGTAGTCGGAGTCCACCCGGTAGTAGTCGGTCACGTCGTACCCGTGGTAGCTGGGGGACTCGGCCACCGGCATCAGCCAGACGCAGCGGGCCCCCAGGTCGGCCCGGGTGCGGGGATCGCCGTCGTTGATGTAGTCGAGTTTTTGGCGAAGGCCGTTCAGGTCGCCGATGCCGTCGCCGTCACTGTCGTAGAACGAGCGGACGAAGACCTCGTAACACACCGCGCCGGTCCGCCAGTCTCGGGGGGCCGGCCGCCAGGTCGACCAGACCGGGCCCGCGAGCACGATCGCACCGAGCGCCGCGAGGGCCCGGCTCACCCGGCGAGGCCGGCCGGGGGAACGGGCGCGGCCGCGGGTGCCGCGGCCGGCGCGCGCCGGGCCCGCCACATCTCCACCAGGAGGGCCGACGGCCCCACGATGAACAGGGCGTAGAACGGCGCGTAAATCACCTCCGCCAGCCGCAAGAGCATCTCCACCAAGGCCACGAGGAACGCCACCAGGACGGCCCCTCGCGGCGAGGCCACGGTGGTGCGGGGGTCGGTCACCATGAACAGCGCGAAGAGCTGATACATGGGGCCGGTGATGGGCGCCACCTCGGTCAGGAAGGCGCTGTCGGTGAGCAGGCTTCGCACCCAGGCGAAGAAGAAGAAGGACGCGACGTAGGCCACCGTGATGTGCGCCCGCCGGGCCACCCAGGTGGCGTTCAGCCCGATGGCCCAGATCACCAGCATGGGCCACAGCTCGTTGCCCCACTGCACGCTGAGCGGCGCCACGGCGAACGGGGCGAGGAACAGCAGGACGCAGATCCCGAAGTTGGACGGGTTCCACAGGTGCCGCCCCTTCACCCGCAGCAGGTACTTGGACATCACGGAGAGAACGCTCCCCACCACGTACGGCCAGAGCATCGGCGAGCGGACCAGAATGCCGATGCTGATGCCCGAGATGTAAGCGCTGGAGAGGTGGTGCTGTTGGCCCGGCATCAGCCGGGCGAGAATCATGTCGGTGACGATCGCCGAGAGGACCGCCAGCGCGATGGCCTCGTATCCCCGCAGGACGCCGTAGGACCAGTGGGCCCCGAGCAGGATGAGGGTGATCAGGAGTGGGGCGGTGAGGCGCCGGTCGTACCTCACGCGGGCTCCCGAATCCGGTGCAGCCGATCCAGGGCCGGGGCGCGCAGGGTCTGGATCGTCCCCGCGGGCCACCGAATCACGGCACTGTCCACCCGAGCCGCCGCCCCCACCCCGAAGTGCACGCGCCGCTGGTTCTGGGCCGCGAAGCCGTTGCCCCCCTCCACCTGCGCGAGCTGCTGCATCCCATGCCAGAACAGGCGAATCTCGGCCCCGATCCCGCTGCGGTTGCTGCGCCCGCCTTCGAGCTCGAAGGCGATCCAGTGGCGCCCGGGGGTCACGGTGTTGCGGTAGAGCAGCACCGGTCCGCGTTGATAGGCGACGATCACGTCCAGCACCCCCCGATTCCACAGGTCGGCCAGGGCCACGGCGCGCCCATCGTACGGGTTCGCGACGCCCACCGCGCCGGTCACGTCCTGGAACCGCCCGGCGCCGTCGTTCAGCCAGACCCGGTCCTGCTGATACCCGGACAGGCTGCGGCCCTTCATGGCGGGCCAGTTGCGGGCGTCGGCGATGATGCGTTTGTGGCCGCCGGCCACCAGCGAGTAATCGTACCAGTAACTGTCCCGGCTCTCTCCCGACACGAACCCGTTGGTCACGAAGAGGTCGAGCCAGCCGTCGTTGTTGAAGTCGCCGAACTGGGCCCCGAAAGCGAACCCGGCCAGCTCCACCCCCATCGCTCCGGCCAGGTTCCGGTAGCGCGGCACGGCGGACGGGGCTGCCGCGGGCGAGGACTCCGCAGGCCCGTCCGCCGGGATCCACAGATCGTTTCCGTGAATCAGCACGCCGGGCTCGGAGATGTTGCTCACGAAGAGGGCCCACTGGCCGCGGTTCAGGACGTCGCCGAAGGAGGCGTTCATGCCGCTCTTCGGCACCCGGGCCAGATTCGCCGCCCGGCCCACCTCGCGGAACCTCCGTCCGCCGTCGTTGAGGTACAGCTCGTTCACGCCGAAGTCGTTGGCCACGAAGAGATCGGGATCGCCGTCCCGGTCCACGTCCGCGGCCGCGGCCGCCAGGGTCCAGCGCCGGCTGGTGATGCCCAGGGCCTCAGCGACCTCGACGAACGTCCCGTCGCCGCGATTCCTGAAGAGATAGTTCCGCCCGCCGTTTTGCGCGTATTCGAAGCTCTCCGGCAGGATCCGGGTGTGCGTCAGCTTCCAGAGGTCGACCTCGGCGGGGTAGAAGCAGCCCACGAAGAGGTCCAACCAGCCGTCGCCATCGTAATCGAACCACACGGCCGCGTTGGCGTTGAGCCAGCTCGGGAAGCCGGCGTGCCGGCCGACCGGGGTAAAGCCGCGGCC
>DATLXT010000098.1:0-5344 GCA_035575475.1 Gemmatimonadales bacterium
ATCGACGGCGCGGTTTGGCACCTCGATGTCGGCTTGTCACATCCTGGGGCTGGAGAAGGTCCCAAGGGTCCGGCTGTTCGCCGGTTAAAGTGGCACATGAGCTGGGTTCAGAACGTCGTGAGACAGTTCGGTCTGTATCCGGTGCGGGCGGTGGAGTGTTGAGGGGCGTCGTCCGTAGTACGAGAGGACCCGGACGAAGCGACCTCTCGTGTCCCGGCTGTCCCGCCAGGGGCAGCGCCGGTTAGCGATGTCGCGCGGGGATAACCGCTGAATGCATCTAAGTGGGAAACCCTCCCCAAGATGAACACTCCCGAGCCGCAAGGCTCCTGAAGGGCCCTGGGAGACTACCAGGTTGATAGGCGGCAGGTGTACGGCGCGCAAGCGCTTCAGCCGAGCCGTACTAATTGCCCGTGAGGCTTGATCTCTCCGCTGAACCGGTTCCCGATGCCCCCCCATCACACGTTGGTCGAGTTCCCTTGGCTGGCGACTAGCGCGACGGGGCCACACCCGTTCCCATCCCGAACACGGTCGTTAAGCCCGTCAGCGCCGATGGTACTGCGATCGCGAGGTCGTGGGAGAGTAGGCCGCCGCCAGCCGTCAGTTCCGAAGCCCGCCCCGGGGCCACCCCGGGGCGGGCTTCGTCGTCGGGAGGCGTGTATCTTCCCCCGCTCCACCAACCGCACCCCCGACCATGGACTGGCTCGCCTCGCCCGAAACCTGGATCGCCCTGGGCACCCTCACGGTGCTCGAGATCGTCCTCGGCATCGACAACATCATCTTCATCTCGATCCTGGCGGGGAAACTCCCCGCCCGCGAGCGGGGCCGGGCCCGCACCATCGGGCTCGCCCTCGCCATGCTGATGCGCATCCTGCTGCTGCTCTCGCTCACCTGGATCATGCGCCTCACCCGCCCCCTCGCCGCCGTGCTGGGCCACCCCGTCTCGGGACGCGACCTCATCCTCATCGCCGGCGGCCTCTTCCTGCTCTGGAAGGCCACCCGCGAAATCCACGACAAGCTCGAGGGCGAGGAGGGACGAGGGGCCGCCGCCGGACGAGCGACCTTCGGCGGCGTCCTGCTGCAAATCGTCCTGCTCGACATCGTTTTCTCGCTCGACTCGGTGATCACCGCTGTCGGCATGGCGCGCCAGGTCGGCGTCATGATCGCCGCCGTCGTCGTCGCGGTCCTGGTGATGCTCGTGGCCGCCGGCGCCATCAGTGACTTCGTCCACCGCCACCCCACCGTGAAGATGCTGGCGCTGGCGTTCCTCCTGCTCATCGGCGTGACCCTCGTGGCCGACGGCCTGGGGCACCACATTCCCAAAGGGTACGTGTACTTCGCCATGGGGTTCTCGGTGTTCGTGGAGATGCTGAACCTGCGCGTGCGGGCGCGGGGGGCGCCGGTGCGGCTCCACCAGCGCTACGGGGACACGTGACCCGATGCGGGACCGTGGCCCTGGCCGGCCGGCCCAACGCCGGGAAGTCCACCCTGCTGAACGCCCTGGTGGGCCAGCACCTCGCCATCGTCTCGCCCAGACCGCAATCCACCCGCGTGCCGGTCACGGGCGTCCTCAGCCGGGAGGACACCCAGTACGTGCTGGTGGACTGCCCCGGCCTCCTCGAACCCCGCTACCGGTTGCAGGAGGCCATGCGGGCCGCGGCCCTTCAGGCGGCGGCCGACGCGGACGTGATCGCCTACCTGCACCCGCTCCCCGACTACCCCGCGCCGCCCTTCGCCCAGGCCGCGGGGCTGGAGCGCCCGCCGCGGCCGCCCGTCGTGACGGTCTACACCAAGGCCGACCTGGTGCCGCCGGCCGCCCGGCCCCCTGCCGCCCGGCCCGCCGTCTCCGCGGTGACGGGGGAGGGGCTGGACGGCCTCCTCGCCCTCCTGCGGGAGTTCCTCCCCGAAGGTCCGTTCCTCTACGACCCGGAGGACCTCGCCACCCAGCCGCTGCGCTTCTTCGCCGCCGAGTTCGTGCGGGAGGCGGCGTTCGAGCTGTTTCGGGACGAACTCCCCTACAGCATCGCCTGCGAGGTGGATGAGTTTCGGGAGACCTCGACGCCGGTCTACATCCGCGCTATCGTCTATGTCGAACGGGAAGGCCAGAAAGGGATCGTCATCGGCCAGGGAGGGCGGTCCATCAAGGCGCTGGGGACCGCGGCACGGGCCAAGATCGAAACGCTGCTCGGCCGGCCGGTCTACCTGGAGCTGCACGTCAAGGTGCTGCCGCGGTGGCGGCGGCACGATCCCTCCCTCAAACGTCTGGGATACGCCCGATGAGCCTCGCGCCCGATCTCCTCGAGATCCTGGTGTGCCCCCAGTGCAAGGGCCGCCTCGAGCACCGCCGCGCCCCGGCAGAAGAGCTGGTGTGCCACGCCTGTCGCCTGATCTACGCCGTCGAGGATGACATCCCGATCATGTTGATCGATGAGGCCAAACGCTTCTGAGACGGTCGGGCGCGGTGCCGGCAGGGTGCTCGGTCTGCTCACCCTGCTGGCCGCCCTACCGCCCGCCTCCCTGGCGGCCCAGGACGCCCCGCTGAACGCCGGCGCGCTCTTCCTCCTGCTGCCCGTGGGCGCCCACCCGGCCGCCATGGGGCAGGCCGGGACCGCGCTGGAGGGGCGGGGAGACGCCGCGTTCTGGAATCCCGCGGGGCTCGCGACGCTGCCCGCGAGCGAGTTCGGCCTCCACACCGCGTCGCTCGCCGCCGGCCGCGCCCACGTGGTCACGGCCTATTTCCCCTCGCCCCGCATCGGCGTGGTGGGCGGGGCCGTGTATCTCGTGGACTACGGCGACCTCGAGTCCACCGACTCCGCCGGCCATACGGTGGCGCGGGTGTCGCCCCGCAACCTGGAGTTTTTGGCTTCGTATGCCACCGGGGTCGCCGGGCCGCTGGTCCTGGGCGTCAGCTACAAGCTGGTGGAGTTCCGGGTGGACTGCAGCGGCGACTGCCGCGACTTCCCCAGCGAGCGCGGCGTCACCCACGCGCTCGACGTAGGCGGTCAGGTGACGCTGGGCCAGGCCCAGGACCTCCGCATCGGGTTCGCCCTCCGGAACGTGGGCTTCCCCCTCCAGGTCGAGAACCGGGCCCAGGCCGACCCGCTCCCCGCGCGGCTGGTGCTGGGCGCCCTCTACCGCCTGCCGTTCCACCCGGGGAACGGCCCCGACGGGGCCGGGCGGGTGGACCTCCAGGTCGCGGCCGACGTGCATCGGCCCTGGGACGGGGACGGACCGTCGGAGATGCGCCTGGGGCTGGACGTGGGCTACGAGGGGCTCCTGCGCCTGCGGGGCGGGTATGCGTTCGTCCCGGACGGCCTGTCCGGGCCCAGCGTGGGGGTCGGGGTGACCAGCGGGTCGATCGGCGTGGATCTGGCGCGGATGTTCACCTCGGGTTCGGATCTGGTCGTGCCGAACCCGACGTTTTTTTCCTTCCGCGTCGTGTTCTAGCCATGTGGCGCGGCGGCCGGTGGCCCTGGGCCGCGGGGGGCGTGGCCCTCCTGCTGGCCGCGCCGGCCCGCCCCGGGGTCGCGCAAGAGCACCCGCCGGATACGATGCAGCGCCGCTGGCTGCGGCCGGCCGCGTCGCTCATGGTGCCCGGCAGCGGACAGTTCCTCGCCGGCCAGGACCGGGGCGCGGTGTACGTGGCGGCGGAGCTGTTCGTGCTCTTCCGCTATTTCCAACTCGAGCGCGAAGGCAACCAGGCGGCTCGGGCGTTTCGCCGCCTGGCGTTCGAGGTCGCGCGCCGGGCGTTCACCACCGTGCGGCGCGACACCGTCTTCGAGTACTACGAGCAGATGCAGCGCTTCGCCGAGAGCGGCGAGTTCGACCGCGATCCCGGCGACGGATTCCAGCCCGAAAGCGACGTCGCCACCTACAACGGCAGCGTGTGGCTCCTGGCGCGCCGCACCTTCTGGGCCGATCCCGATGCTCCGCCCGATCCCACCTCGCTCGTCTACCAGCGCGCCCTGGAGTTCTACCGCACCCGGGCGGTGGGCCCCGACTTCCGCTGGTCGTGGCGGGGGGCCGCCCTGGAACACCAGGTATTCCGCGAGACCATCCGGCGCAGCGATCGGGCGTTCCGGCGGGCCCAGGTGCAGCTCGGCTTCCTCCTGGCCAATCACGTGGCCAGCGCCGTGGACGCGCTCATCTCCTCCCGCCTGGCGGCCGCCGTGCGGCGCCCGGCGCGCCTGGAGGCCGCCCTCGACCCCGGGGGAGGGGCCTGGGTGCGGCTGCGAGTGGCGTTTTGAACGCTTCGTTTGACACCTGAGCCCCCCTCTCCTAAGTTTCGGCGGGACCGATTTTTACGTAAGGAGCCAGGTGCGGACGCGCCCGACGATCCTTTTCTACTCGCCGGCCCATCGTCCCGCGCCTGACTGCGTCACGCAGTGGGTCAATGGCCGGGGACTCGAGGTCGTTCCCCTGGTCGATCCGGGAGAGGTGGAGCAGCGGGTGCTCCGCGCGCTTCCCCAGCTGGTCCTCATTGACGGCGAGGGGGCCGGGCAGCAAGGCCTGGTCCTGTGCCGGCGGTTGAAAGCGGATCCGTACACCGCCATCGTGCCTCTCGCGGTGCTCACCTCGCGGCACACCACCGAGGGCGTCCGCGAGTGGTTCGAGGCCGGGGCGGACGAGGTGATCAGCTCGCTCTTCGAGCCCGCCGAGCAGGCGGGGCGGCTCAACGCGCTGATGACGCGCACGGCGCGCGACGTGGCCGTAAACCCGTCCACCCGGCTGCCGGGCACCACCGAGATCGAGCGCGAGATTCGGCGGCGCATGGAGGGGGCGGAGAGCTTCGCCGTCTGCTACGCGGACCTGGATCACTTCAAGGAGTACAACGATCGCTACAGCTACCACGACGGCGACCGCGTCATCTACCTGGTGTCGCGCATTCTCCACGATGTGGTCAAAGGCCTGCTGGGCGCCGACGGGTTCGTGGGCCACATCGGCGGCGACGATTTCATCTTCGTGATCCCGACTCCGGTCATCTCGGAGGTGTGCGGCGAGATCCTGGCGGTGTTCGACACGCTCATCCCCTATCAGTACAACGAGCAGGACCGCCGCGCCGGGTACTTTTTCGGCAAGGATCGCCGGGGCCAGCTGCACCGCGTGCCCCTCATGACGCTCTCGATCGGCGTGGTGACCAACGAGCACCGGCATTTCCAGCATCCCGCCCAGGTGAGCGAGCTGGCCACCGAGATGAAGAGCTACGCCAAGACCCAACCCGGCTCGGTGTTCGTGGTGGACCGGCGGCGGGATCCGGAGCCCGACGAGGCGTGAACGTCCGGTGCCCCTGGTGCGCCACGGTGTATCGGGTGGACCCGGCCAAGGTCCCCCCGGGCGGGGTGCGAGC
>DATLXT010000099.1:0-6315 GCA_035575475.1 Gemmatimonadales bacterium
GTCACCCAAGAACACGACATCGCGGCGCACGCGCGCCGCCAGATCCATCTGCTCGACGGCCGGATCGAGCGCGACGAGAAGGTGAGTTAGCAGCGTGAGACGGATTCTGCGGAGCATGGCGGTCGCGGCGCTGGGCCTCGCCGCGGGATGCGGGAACGGGCAACAGGCGCCGCTCTACGAGAAGGTAGCCGCGGCCCGCCGGGACATCGTGGTGACGGCGTCGGCGGCGGGATCCATCGAACCGGTGCTCACCGTCGACGTGAAGTCCAAGGCGTCGGGGGAGATCATCGAGATGCGGGTGGAGACCGGGGACGACGTGCGCCCGGGGCAGCTGCTCGCGCGCATCGATCCCCGCCAACCGCGCAACGCCCTGGCCCAGGCCGAGGCGAACCTCCAGGTGGCGAGGGCCCAGCTGGAGAACGCCCGGGCCCAGCTGGGGCGCGCCGACACGCTGTTCAAGACCCAGGCGATCACCGAGGCGGAGTACGAGAACGCCAGGCTGGCCTTCGCCAACGCGAACGCGGCGGTGGTCCGCGCCGAGGCCGACCTGGAGCTGGCGCGCGACCAGATGGAGGACACCCAGGTCCGGGCGCCGCTCGCCGGCACGATCATCCAGAAGAACGTCGAGCTCGGCACCGTGATCTCCAGCCCCACCCGGGACGTGGGCGGCGGCACGGTGCTGTTCCGCATGGCGAACCTCGACACGGTGCAGGTGCGCACGCTGGTGGACGAGACCGACGTGGGCAAAGTCCAGCCCGGCATGCTCGCCACCATCACGGTGGACGCCTACCCCAACCGGCCCTTCCAGGGCTCGGTGCTGAAGATCGAGCCGCAGGCCACGGTCCAGCAGAACGTGACCATGTTCCCGGTGCTGATCCGCATTCCCAACCCGGGACACCTGCTGAAGCCGGGGATGAACGCCGAGGTCGAGATCCACGTGGGGGAGCGGCAGGGGGTTTTGGCGATACCCTACGCCGCCCTGCGCACCCCGCGCGACGTCGGCTCGGCGGCGCAGGTGCTGGGCCTCGACCCGGAAGCGGTGCAGCGCCAGCTGGCGCAGGCCGCGGCGGACTCCGCAGCCCGCACCGGGCAGATGGGAAGTGGAAGCGCTCCCGCTCCACCGGCCGGGAGCGGCGGGACGTTCACCCTCCCCGACGGGCGCACGGTCAGCCTCCCGGCCGGCGTCAGCGGGGAGCAGCTTCAGGCGATATTCCGCAAGCGCTTCTCCGGCGGCGAGCTGACGGCGGAAGAGCAAGACGTTCTCCGCCGCTTCCGGACCGCCAATCCCGCGCTGGGGCCGGGAGGCGGCAACCGCGTCCGAACGGGCGGTCCCCGGGGGCCGGGCGGGACGAGCGCGGGCAATTACATCGTGTTCACGCTCCGGGGGGGCCAGCCGACGCCGGTACGAATCACCACCGGACTCACGGACCTCGACTATATCGAGGTGCTGAGCGGCCTCACCGATCGGGACACGGTGCTGCTCCTGCCCAGCGCGTCGCTGGTGCAGGCCCAGCAGGAGATGCGCGAGCGGGTGCAGCGCATGACCGGCGGCGGGCTCCCGGGCGTGCAGCAACAGCCGGCTTCGGGCGCCCGCACCCCGCAGAGGTAGCGCATGCTCCTGGGCGAGATCATTCAGGTGGCCCTCACGGCCATCCGCGCCAACAAGCTGCGGTCCTTCCTGACCATGCTGGGCATCATCATCGGCGTGGGGGCCGTGATCACCATGGTGGCGCTCGGCACCGGGGCGCAGAAAGCCGTGCAGGCGCGGATCCAGGCGCTGGGGCCGGACCTCCTGTCCATCTACGCCGGTCAGAGCTTCCGGGGCGGGATCGCGTTCGAGCAGCGGGTGAGCCTCACGATGGACGACGCCGAAGCCTTGGCGCGCGACGCGCGGTACCTGAGCGACGTCGTGCCGGAGCTCACCCGCAACCTCCAGGTCAAGCGCGGCAACCAGAACATCAACGTCAGCATCGTGGGCACCACGCCCAACTACGTCCGGGTGCGCAACTACACCATCACGGCGGGGCGGATGTTCACCCAGGGCGACGACGAGGCCCGACGGCTCTACGCCGTGCTGGGCTCGGCCATCCCCGAAATGTTCGGCGCCAACCCGCTCGCCATGATCGGCCAGGAGATCCAGATTCGCGGCATCCCCTTCGAGATCATCGGGGTGCTGTCGGAGAAGGGCTCCCAGGGATCGTTCTTCAATCCCGACGAGCAGATTCTGGTGCCGCTCCAGACCGCCCGCTACCGGCTCCTGGGCACGGACCGGCTGCGCACCATCACGGTCAAAGCGGCCGGCCTGGACCGGATGAACCTGGCGATGATCGAGATCGAACGCGTCCTGCGCCGGGAGCACAAGATTCGGCCCGGCATGGACAACGACTTTCAGATCCGGCGGCAGGCCGACGTGCTGGCCACGTTCGAACAGACCACCCAGACGTTCACCTTCCTGCTCGCCGGGATCGCGGCCGTCAGCCTCGTCGTGGGCGGCATCGGCATCATGAACATCATGCTGGTCTCGGTGACCGAACGCACCCGGGAGATCGGCGTGCGCAAGGCCCTGGGCGCCACCCGGCGCAACGTCCTGCTCCAGTTCCTCATCGAGGCCCTGGTGCTCTGCCTGGTCGGCGGCCTGATCGGAGTCCTGTTCGGATCGGCGGGCGCGGTGGCACTTTCCAAGATCGCCCATTGGAACACGGCCATCTCTCCGTTTTCGATCCTGCTGGCGTTTCTCTTCAGCGCCGCGGTGGGGCTGTTTTTCGGGATCTGGCCCGCCAAGCGGGCGGCGGAGCTGGACCCGATCGTGGCGCTGAGGTACGAATAGCCGTGGGGAAGGCGCGATGGGGAATGGGGAATGGCGAATGGGGAATGGGGAATGGGGAATAGAGCGGCGGGCTGACGATTCGTAGGCACGAGTCTCGAAGCGCGTCCGTCGCTTCGGCTCTCCGCATTCCGCCCTCCGTATTCCGCCCTCCGCATTCCGCCCTCCGCATTCCGCCCTCCGCATTCCGCCTTCCGCATTCCGCCCTCCGTATTCCGCCCTCCGCATTCCGCCCTCCGCATTTATGTTTGGCCCATGCTCGCCCTCGCCCTCCTGCTCCTCCAGGCCGCCCCCGACCCGCAGCCGACGTTTCACGGCCGGCTCCGCCAGCTCGAGGTCCCGATCCCGCGTCGCGCCGATGAGGCGCGGGTCGATGGAGTGCTGGACGAGCCGGTCTGGCGCGAGGCGGCCCGCCTCACCGGCTTCTCGCAATACCGCCCGGTGGACGGACGGCCGGCCGAGGACTCGACCGAGGTGCTGGTGTGGTACCGGCCCGACGCGGTCTTCTTCGGCATCCGGGCCTTCGAGGCCCACGGCCCGGCGGTCCGCGCCACGCTGGCCGACCGGGACCAGATCGACGCGGATGATCACGTTCGCATCCTGCTCGACACCTACGACGACCGCCGCCGCGCCCTGATGTTCGCGGTGAACCCGCTGGGCGTGCAACAGGACGGGGTCTGGAGCGACGGCGTGGACGCCGGCGCCGCGGGCGGGCCCGGCGCGGGCTTCCGGTTCGACGCCACGATCGACATCAACCCCGACTACGTGTTCGAGTCGCGGGGCCGCGTCACCGATTGGGGTTATGCAGTGGAGGTCCGGATCCCGTTCAAGAGCATCCGCTACCAGACGAGCGACCCACAGGACTGGGGCCTTCAGGTCCTGCGCACCACCCAGCACAGCGGGTACGAGGACACCTGGACCCCGGCGGTGCGCGCCAACGCGAGCTTTCTGGTGCAGTCGGGGCGCCTGCGGGGGCTCACCGGCCTCCGCCGCGGCCTGGTCATGGACCTCACGCCCGAATTCACGACCCGCGTGGACGGCCTCCCCCGCGCGGGTCGGGACTACCGGTACACCGGCGAGCCCGACCTGGGCGCCACCCTGCGGTGGGGCATCACCACCGGCCTGAGTCTGAGCGCCACGGTCCGTCCCGACTTCTCGCAGGTCGAGGCCGACGTCGGTCAGGTCACGGTCAACCAGCGCTTCGCGCTGTTCTTCCCCGAGAAGCGACCCTTCTTCCTCGAAGGCCTGGAGCAATACGACACCCCCAACCGCCTGATCTACACCCGGCGAATTACGGCCCCGCTCGGCGGCGTGAAGCTCACCGGCAAGGTCGGCGCGACCAACATCGCCTACCTCAGCGCCGTGGACGACGATGTCCTCTCGGCCACCGGGGACCACCCGATCTACAATCTGCTCCGCGTCCGCCACGACCTGGGCGCGAGCTCCACCCTGGGCCTCGCCTACACCGACCGCGTCGAGGGCGCCGCGTATAACCGGGTGCTCGGCGCCGACGTGCGGGTGGTATGGAAAGCGATCTGGTTCTCCACCGCGCAAGCCGTGGGCTCCTGGAGCCGCGATGCGGCGGGTGCGCGGGCCGGGACGCTGTGGCAGGTCGTGCTGTTCGACCGGACCGGCCGGGCCTATGGGAACCACGCCGAGGTGCTCGGCGTGAGCCCCGACTTCGAGGCGGCCAGCGGCTTCGTTCCGCGGCGCGATTACGTGACGGCCAATTTCTTCAACCGGCTGAGCTGGTACGGACCGCCCGGAGCCTTCCTGGAACAGGTCACCACGTTCTTCGGCCCTACGGTCGTGTGGCGCTACGACGACTTTCTCCGCCTGAAGAGCACCCTGGAAGGCGGGTTCGAGGACACCTGGGTCCTGACGGTTCGCGGGGGCTGGGGAGCCAGCGTCAACCTCGCCAACCGACACCAGCGCTTCGACCCGCCGGAATACTCGGGGTACGCGGTGGACTCGAGCGGCACCCGGTTCGCCGTGCCCCACGGCCTTTACAATCTCTGGAGCCTGGATGCGGGGCTGAGCACGCCCAACCGGGCGCTCACCGCTTCGGCCGGGGCGGGCGCCGGTCACACGCCCATCTTCGCCGAAGCCGCCGAAGGGCGGGGGTGGTCGGCCAATCTGGGGGTGACCTGGCGCCCCACGGAGGCCGTCCGGGTGGACGCGCGATGGGTGCACCTGCGCATCCACCGGGCGCGGGACGGGAGCCGGTTCTCCACGGCCAACATCCCGCGGGTGAAGCTCGAGTACCAGCTCTCCCGCGCCATCTTCTTCCGCTACGTGGGGCAGTACTTCGCGCAGGACCGCGCCGGGCTGCGCGACCACCGTACCGGCGGGCCGATCTACACCTTCGATTCCGACGCCGGGGTCTGGACGCCCGCGGGACCCGAGATCATCAACGATTTCCGCAGCGACTGGCTGTTCTCCTACAGGCCCACACCCGGCACGGTGTTCTTCCTCGGCTACGGCGCGTCGCTCACCGAGGCCGAGGCGTTTCGCTTCCGCGGCCTCGAGCGCACCGGAGACGGGTTCTTCCTCAAGGCCAGCTACCTCTTCCGGATGTGAGCCTCGAGCGCCGCTCGAAGCCTGGCCTCTCGCGTCGCTCTACAACCCGGCCCGCTTTCGAAGCCGGGCCGCGTGCCGGTTGGCCTGCCGTCGAATCTCGTCGAGGTCGGCGGTTTTCAGGCGGCCATCCTGCACCACGATCCGGCCGTCCACCAGCACGTGCCGCACGTCCGCCGCACGGGCCGCGTACACGATCCGGGAGGCCGGGTCGGCGTCGGCGGGCTGGCCGTGCGGCCCGGAGAGATCGAGGGCCACGAGGTCGGCTCGCTTACCCACCTCGATGGAACCGACCTCCCCCTCCAGCCCCAGCGCCCGCGCGCCGCCCAACGTGGCCAGCTCGAGGACCTGCGCGGCCGGCAGCGCCTCGGGCCCGAGCCGCGGCTTCTGGATCAGAGCGGCCAGCCGCATCTCCTCGAAGGCATCCAGCCGATTGTTGCAGGGCGCCCCGTCCGCGCCCAACGCCACCCGGCATCCGGCAGCCAGCATCTCGGGCACCGGCGCGGTGCCGCTCCCGAGCTTCAGATTCGAGCTGGGACAGTGCGCCACGTTGGTGCCCTGGCGCGCCAAACGCCCGATGGCCTCCCGGTCCACCCACACGCAATGCGCCAGCACCGCCCGGGGCCCCGAGATGCCGACCGAGTCGAGGTAAGCGATCTCGTCGTGCCCCGTTTCCCGTTTCACGAGCTGGAGTTCGAGGGGCGTCTCGGCCGCATGCGTGTGGATCACCGCGCCGCGACGCTCGGCCAGGTCGCTCACGGCGCGCAGCAGCGGACCGGTGCAGCTGGGGGCGAACCGGGGTGCGAAGCAATAGCGCAACCGGCCGCCGGCCGCGCCGTGCCAGCGGCTGCACAGGTCCGCCGCCTCCGCGAGCGCCTGCGCCGTCGGCTCGCGGAGCCCGGGCGGAGCCGACG
>DATLXT010000100.1:0-3812 GCA_035575475.1 Gemmatimonadales bacterium
TTCGCGGGCCCCGGCGGCCTGGCCCTCGGCCAGCGAAGCGCTGCGCCCGACCACTGCCACCATGCGGGCCGCTCCCAGCTCCTGGCGGAGCACCACGGCCAGGAGCGCCGAGTCCACGCCACCCGAGTAGCCGAGGAGGGCGGAGGGGTAGGACCGCACGGCGGCTCGCAGGGCCGCGAGGAGTTCGCCCATGGCGCAATACTAACGGCGTACGTTGTCCACGGTAAAGGACAGCCTGGCGGCAGGAACCCCCTGGGCTCGCCGCGTGTTACCCGCGCGTGGCCGCGTTGACCGGCAGGGCGCTCGCCGCCTATCTCGTCGTGTGCGTCGTCTGGGGCTCGACCTACCTCGCGATCCGGATCGGGGTGGCCGAGCTGCCGCCGTTCCTCTTCGCCGGGATCCGGTTCGTCATCGCGGGCGCCGTGTTGCTCGCTCTGGCCCGCGCGCTGGGGCAGACGCTCCCCCGCCGCCTGGCCGACTGGCGCACCCAGGTGGTCGTCGGGCTCCTGCTCCTGGCGGGCGGGAACGCGCTGGTGGTGTGGGCCGAGCAGTACGTGACCTCGGGGGCCGCGAGCATCTTCGTGGTAACGGTGGCGCTGTGGATGGCGTTCTTCGACGCGCTGGTACCCGGCGGGAGGTCCGAGCTCAACTGGCGGGTCGTCCTGGGACTCGGCGCCGGATTTGCCGGGACGGGCCTGCTCGTGGGCGCGAGCCCCGCCGAGATTCTCGCGGCGGACCTGCGAGGGCCACTGGCCCTCACCGCCGCGAGCGCCTCCTGGGCCCTCGGTTCGGTGTACTTCAAGCGCCGCCCCGGCGAGACCAGCCCCTATGTGGCGTCGAGCCTTCAGATGCTCGCCGGCGGCACCTTCGTGACCCTGGTGGGGCTGGGGCTGGGCGAAGCGGGGGCGTGGCGCTTCACTCCTGCGGGTCTCGGCGCCCTGGGCTATCTCGTGGTGTTCGGCTCGATCGTGGGGTACAGCGCCTACGCCTATGCCCTGCGCCACGCCCCGGCGACCATCGTGGGGACCTACGCCTACGTGAATCCCATCGTCGCCGTGCTCCTCGGGTGGCTCATCCTCGACGAGCCGCTGACGGCCCGCACCTTCGTGGCCATGGGGCTCATCCTCGGGGCGGTCCTGTGGATTCAGTTCTCGCACCTGGCGGGTCGGCGGGCGGGCCGGGAGGCGGCTCCGCAGGGGGCGGGACCGCAGCCGTCCCGCCCCGCGACGCGGGCCACCGCCTGAGGCGACCCGCGCCGGCGCCTCAGAGCGACTTCAGGTACTGCACCAGGTCGGCCTTCTGCTGCGCCGTGAGGCTCAGGCCCAGCACGGCGTTGTAGTGCTCCACCACCGCGTCCAGGGTGGCCGCACTGCCGTCGTGGCAGCGACCCTGTAGGGAAACGGGCGGCGCGGCTCGAAGCCTGGCGCGGCGAACACCCGTCCACAGTTATCTCGCTCACTTACGCCACTGCCTACCGGCCCCTAGGCCGGCAGGCGCCCGCGCAGCGCCGCCCCGCTGAACGGCCCCGGCTCCGCGATCAGCGCCCGTGCGTGGTCCACCTGCCCCCACGTATTCCACAGGAGGACCCCGCGCACCCGGCCGTCCTTCAGGTAGTAAACCACCCCTTCGCGGAACGGCTCCTTCCAGTCGGCCACGGTCTCGTAGCGCGGGTCGGTATCGCCCACGGCCTCGTATCCCAGGTCGAACAGATCCGAATAGAAGAAGGGGAGGTGGTGATACGGCGTCGCCCGCCCCGCCATGTTCAGGCCGGCCACCCGCCCCATGGTGTTGGCGTTGTCTTCGTGTTCGACCCGCAGGCGCATGCCGAGCGCGGGATTGTAGAAGTTGGCCACGTCGCCGGCCGCGTAGATGTCCGGCCGGCTGGTGCGCAGGAACTCGTCCACCACCACGCCGTTCTCCACCCGCAGGCCCGCCTGCTCGGCCAGCTCCACGTCGGGCTGGATGCCGAGCCCCGCGACCACCACGTCCGCCGGGAACTCCTCTCCGCTGGTGGTTTGGACGGCCACCCGTCCCGCCTGCGGGCGCAGCCCTCGCATCCCCTCGCCCGTCCGCACCTCGACGCCTTTCTCCCGGTAGTAGTCCACGAGAAAGCGTGACAGATCGGCGGGAAAGACGCGCGCCCCGAGGCCCTCCTCGGGGACGAGCATCGTGACGTCCCGTCCCCGCAGGCGCAGCGCGGCGGCGATCTCGGTGCCGATGAAGCCGCCCCCGATGACCGCGAACCGCAGCGTATGCTGGGCGAGCGCCCGCAGGCGGACGTAGTCGTCATAGGTCCGGAAGTAGATGACCTGCTCGGACTGGAGCGGCAGGCGGCGGGGGGTGCCGCCGGTGGCGAGGAGCAGCTTCCCGAAGGTATGCTCACCGCCGCGCTGGTCCACGACGCGCTTTCCGGCCGCGTCGATGGCCGTGACCCGCCGGCCCAGAAGGAGCTCCGCCCCCGCCTCGGCGGTCTTCCGCCAGATGCTCTCGACCGGCTCGCCCTTCCACAGGCCTTTGGAGAGGGGCGGCCGGTTGTAGGGGGGATGCGGTTCGGCGCCGATCAGGCCCACCGATCCGGCGGGGTCCGCCTCGCGGATGCCGCGGACGGCGGCATCGGCGGTCATGCCGCCGCCGATGACGAGATAGTCGTAGTGGGCCATCAGACGCCTCCGGCGGTCGGGGTGGCGGGGAGCATCGCCAGGAACTCCTGGCGCCAGCGGTCGTCTTCAAACGCGCCCCGGACCGCGCTGGTGGTGGTGACGAGACCCGGCTTCCCGACCCCGCGCATCTCCAGGCACAGGTGGCGCGCCTGCAACACCACCATCGCGCCCGCGGGCGCGAGCCGGTCGTCGAGCAGGCCGATGATTTGCTGGGTCAGGCGTTCCTGCACCTGGGGTCGCCGGGCGTAGAACTCGACCACACGGGCCAGCTTGGAGAGCCCCACGATCCGGGCCTCGGGCAGGTAGGCCAGGTGGGCGACGCCGAAGAAGGGCAGAAAGTGGTGCGCGCACAGGGAATAGAACGGGACGCCCGTCACGGCGACCATCCGCCGATAGCCCTCGGTGTTCGGGAAGGTGCGGAGCTCGGGTTCGGCACCGGCGCGCAGACCCGCCAGCAGCTCGCGATAGGCCCGCGCCACCCGGAACTCGCTGCCGCGCAGATGGGGATCGCTCCGATCGAGGCCCAGGGCGTCGAGGACTTCGCCGAACTTGCGCGCCACGCGCCCGATCTCCGGGTCGGCGGTCGAAGGCTCACCGCTCGCAACGGCCGTCACGGGGAGGGGACGCAGGATCGGCATGGTGGGGTCTCCGGAACCAGGGTGAACGGCTTGGCTCTAAAACAAACATACGCTACTTTTAGGTCCACCGGATGCATGGGAGCCGGGGACCTGAACGCTGGGCTGATGACCGACCTGGAGCGGCAGATTCGGGCCGTGGCGGTGTTGGACGAGCCGCTGCGCCGGGCGTTGTACGCCTACGTCACCGGCCGCGCGGGCGAGGTGACCCGCGACTCGGCCGCCCGCGCCCTCGGCATCTCGCGCCCCCTCGCGGCTTTCCACCTGGACCGGCTCGCGGCCGAGGGGTTCCTGGAGGTCGCCTATCGCCGGCTTTCCAAGCGCCGCGGGCCCGGGGCCGGGCGGCCCGCCAAGCTCTACCGGCCGTCGGGCCGGCAGCTGGAGGTCACCCTGCCCCCCCGGCGGTACGAACTGGCGGCGCGGGTCCTGCTCCAGGCGTTCGCCCGGCAGGCCGATCCCGCCGCGCGCGCCCTGCTTCGCCGGGCGGCCCGGCGATTGGGGGCGGAAATCGGGGCGG
>DATLXT010000101.1:0-8531 GCA_035575475.1 Gemmatimonadales bacterium
CCGGGTCACCGTGGTGCACGACGTGGACGCCTACCGCGTGCTGCATCGCGGTCCCGAGCCGGTGGCGGACCCGGAGCCGGACGGCGTGGAGGTGATCCGGCTGCGGAGCGGGCTCGGCCCCCTCTCGCCCCTGCTCACCCAGCAGCTCGGGCGGCCCGTCGCAAACGGCCGGACGATCGGCCGGATCCTCGAGGCGGGCCGCTTCGACGTCATCAACTTCCACAACACCTCGCTCATCGGCGGGCCGGGGCTCTTTCGCTACGGCCGGGCGCTCAAGCTCTACATGGCGCACGAGCACTGGCTGGTGTGCCCGACCCACGTCCTCTGGCGCCACAACCGGGAAGTCTGCACCGGCCGCCAGTGTCTCCGCTGCCAGCTCGCCTACCGGCGCCCCCCGCAGTGGTGGCGCTGGACCGGGCTGCTCGAACGCGAGCTCCGGCACGTGGACGCCTTCATCGCCATGAGCGAGTTCAGCCGCGCCAAGCACCGCGAGTTCGGGTTCCCGCGGGAGATGGAGGTGGTCCCCTACTTCCTGCCCGACCCCGACCCGAGCGGCGCCCGGGTCGCCGGCCCCTCCCCCCCCCCGCATCCCCGGCCCTACTTCCTGTTCGTGGGCCGGCTGGAAAAGATCAAGGGCCTGGACGACGTGATCCCGGTGTTCCGGGACTACGACGCGGCCGACCTCCTCGTCGCGGGGGACGGCGAGTACGGGCCGGTCCTGCGGGAGCGCGCCGCGGGCCTGGAGCGGGTCCGATTCCTGGGCCGGGTGGCCCCGGACGACCTGCGCCGCTACTACCAGCACGCCGTGGCGCTCATCGTTCCCTCGGTGTGCTTCGAGACCTTCGGCATCATTCTGATCGAGGCGTTCCGGCAGTCCACCCCGGTGATCGCCCGCGAGATCGGCCCGTTCCCCGAAATCGTGGCCCGCTCCGGCGGGGGCGCGCTCTTCGCGACGCGGGAGGAACTCGTCGCCGCGATGCGGCGGTTCCAGCACGATCCCGCGGCCCGGGACGCCGCCGCGCGGGCCGGCTACCGGGCCTTCCTCGAACACTGGAGCGAACGAGCGGTGATTCCCCGCTATCTCGACGTGGTCCGGCGGGCGGCGGCCCGCAAGGGCGACCACCAGCTCGCCGCGCGGCTCGCGGCCCTCTCCCCGGCGCATGCGGAGGTGTCATGAAAGTCTTCATCACCGGCGGCGCCGGCTTCATCGGGTCGCATCTCGCCGAGCGGCTGCTGGCGCGCGGCGACCGGGTGCTCGTCCTGGACGATCTCTCGACGGGCTCGATGGACAACATCGCCCATCTCGTCGGGCGGCCGGGGTTCGAGTACCGGATCGGGTCCGGCCTGGACAGCGCCCTGGTGGCCGAATGCGTGGATCGCTGCGACGTCACGGTGCACCTGGCGGCCGCGGTCGGGGTGCGGCTCATCGTGGAGCGGCCAGTGCACACGATCGAGACCAACGTGCGCTCGACCGAGGTGGTGCTCGCCGCCGCCGCCAAGAAGCAGAAGCTGGTGGTGGTGGCGTCCACCTCGGAGGTCTACGGCAAGAGCGCCAAGGTGCCCTTCACCGAGGACGACGATCTCCAGCTCGGCCCCACGACCCACTCGCGCTGGGCCTACGCCTGCTCCAAGGCGCTGGACGAGTGGCTCGCGCTCGCCTATCACCGCGAGAAGAAAGTACCGGTGATCATCGCGCGGTTCTTCAACACGGTGGGCCCCCGGCAGACCGGGCGGTACGGGATGGTGCTGCCCACCTTCGCGGCCCAGGCCCTGGCGGGCGAGCCGATCACCGTGTTCGGGACCGGCACCCAGTCCCGCTGCTTCGGCCACGTGCGGGACGCGGTGGAGTCGGTGCTCCGGCTCATCGAGACCCCGATGGCCGTGGGCCAGGTCTACAACATCGGGAACGACGAGGAAGTCACCATCCTGCGGCTGGCCGAGCTGGTCCGGGAGGTCGCCGAGTCGAACTCGGAGATCGTCCTCGTTCCCTACAGCGAGGCGTACGCGGAAGGCTTCGAGGACATGCAGCGGCGGGTGCCGGATGTCCGCAAGCTGGAGCGGACCATCGGCTTCCGGCCCCGAACGCCGCTCCGGGAGATCGTGGCCGACGTGGTGGCCGATCAGCGGGCCCGGCTGGCGGCCCGATGATCGGCCCCAGGGTCCAGCGCCGCGACCGGGCGGCCCCGGCCCCGGCGCACCGAGACGGAGATCACAGCCCGGACGGACCGATGCGGGCTATCCTGACCTACCACTCCATCGATGCCTCGGGCTCGCCGATCTCGGTCTCGCCCGAGGCGTTCCGGGCCCATTGCGCCTGGCTGGCGCGGGGGCCGGTGCGGGTCGTCTCGCTGGGGGCCCTGCTCGCAATGCCGGAGACCGAGGACGCGGTGGCGCTCACCTTCGACGACGGGTACAGCAACTTCGCGGCGCAGGCGGCGCCGCTGCTGGAGACCTACGGGCTACCCGCCACGCTCTTCGTCGTGGCCGGGCACGTGGGAGGAACCAACGCCTGGGGCGGCCGGGCCGACCCCCGGATTCCCACCCTCTCGCTCCTCGACTGGCCCGCGCTCGCCGGCCTCGCGGAGCGCGGGATCCGGCTCGGCGCGCACAGCCGGACCCACCCGCGGCTCTCCCGGGTGTCGCCGGCCCAGCTCGAAGACGAGCTGGCGGGCGCCGCCGCCACGATCGAGCAGGAAACCGGGCAGCGGCCCGAGGACCTCGCCTATCCGTTCGGCGACCTGGATCCCGCGGTTGCGCGCGCCGCGGGCCAGGTCTATCGGCGGGCCGTGACCACGGAGTTCCGCCCGCTCGGCCCGGTCGAGGACCCGCTCCGCCTGCCCCGGCTCGACGCCTATTATTTCCGGCGGCGGGGGCAGCTCGAAGCCTGGGGCACCCCGCGCTTCCGGCGGCGGCTCTGGCTCCGCGGCCAGGCCCGGCGGCTCCGGGAGCGGTTCGCCGGTGGAGGCCCGGCATGACCGCGCCGAACCCGCGTTTCTCGGTCATCGTGCCGGCCTACAACGGGGTGCGGGTGCTGCCCCGCTGCCTGGAGGCGCTGGCGGCGAGCGACCTGCCGCGCTCCCAGTGGGAACTCCTCGTGGTGGACGACGGGAGCAGCGACGAGACGGCGCTGGTCGCGGCCCGCTACGCCGACCTCGTGGTGCGGCTCCCCGGGCGACCCCAGGGCCCGGCCTACGCCAGGAACCGCGGGGCCCAGGCGGCGCGAGGCGAGGTGCTGGTCTTCATCGACGCCGACGTCTGCGTCCACCCCGATACGCTTCGCGGGTTCGCCCGGGCCTTCGAGCAGGACCCGGATCTCGCAGCGGTCTTCGGCTCCTACGACGCCGATCCGCCCGCCCGCGGCACCGTATCCCAGTACCGGAACCTGCTCCACCACTACCATCACCAGCGGAATCCGGGCGAGGCCGAAACCTTCTGGGCCGGCTGCGGCGCGGTGCGGCGGGACGTCTTCGTGGCGGTGGGCGGCTTCGACGAGTGGCACTATCCCCGCCCCTCGATCGAGGACATCGAGCTGGGCTACCGGATCCGGGAGCGCGGCTGGCGGATCGCGCTCCGGCCCGAGATCCAGTGCTGCCACCTCAAGCGGTGGACCTTGTCAGGCGTGCTCCGGACCGATCTGCTCGACCGCGGGATTCCCTGGATGCGACTCCTCCTCCAGGAGGGCCGGATCGGCAACATGCGGGCCCTCAACCTGAGCACGATCGAGCGGCTGAACACCGCCTGCGCCGGCCTGGCCGCGCTGGCCTTCGGCGCGAGCCTGGTGCACGATCCCCGCTGGGGCTGGGCCGGGCTCGCGCTGGTGGGTATCGTGCTCGCCACCAATCTGCCGCTCTACGCCTTCTTCCGCCGGCTTCGCGGCCTGGGCTTCGCGCTGAGCGTGCTCCCGCTTCACCTCGCCTACTATCTGCTGAACGGCGTCTCCGCGGCCGTGGGCTGGCTGCTGCACCACCTGGTCGGCGAACCGTCGCCCCGGGCGGAGGTGCAGGCCTTCGCGGAGGTGGGCGTGCGCACCTGGCCCCCGGTGCCGTCCCGGGGGCGATCGAGTCCCTGGAGCCGGCCGGATGCCCCAGTGCCGGGACGCTGATGCGAGCCCCGGAGACCGGCACCATTGAAGCCGCGCCGCGGCCCGACGATATTGATGCCCTGGCGCTCCGCATTCGGTTTCACCCCGGCCAGGGCTCCATGACCGCGACGCCGCCCCGGGCGATGCCTGCCGCGCACGCCATCACACTGGCCTTCGCGCCGATCCACAAGCGCGCGTTCGGCGTGGCGCTGGGCCTCGCCACGGGACTCGTGGTCTTTCTGGTCACCGTGATCTGGCTGCTCCGGGGCGGCCAGGGGCTCGTCAACCTGTGGATCCTCGGGAACTACTTCGCGGGCTACACGCCGACCTGGGGCGGCGCGTTCATCGGGTTCGGCTGGGGGTTCTTCACCGGCTTCGTGGCGGGATGGTTCCTCGCCTTCTGCCGCAATTTCGTGATCGCCACCTCGCTGTTTCTCATCCGGGCCCGCTCGGAGCTCGAGAGTACCCGTGACTTCCTCGACCACATCTGACGGGGTGGACCCCATGACGACGCCGGAGCCGGAGCTCCAGTCGGCGCTGCTCAGGCTCAATGCCCGCGCCTGGGGCATCGCGTTCGGCCTCCTCCTGGGTGGCGGGCTCTTCCTCGCCACGATCATCCTGGTCGTGAAGGGCGGGCCTAACGTCGGCCAGCACCTGTCGCTGCTCCGCGTGTTCCTGCCCGGCTACCGGGTCACCTATCTGGGCAGTTGCATCGGGTTCGTCTACGGCTTCGTGATCGGGTACGCCATCGGGCGGCTCATCGGCTCGGTTTACAACCGGATGGTGACCTGAACCCGCCCGCCCATCGGGATCGGGCGGCCCCCGCTGTCGCGCCCGCGCAACATCCCGCGATATCTCTTCCCCGATACCCCCGGTGGCGTGGAGCTTGCCCCACCACCTCGCGTCACAGGCCGGAACCCGCCGGCCGGCGGAATCAACCTGGAGGACCATGATGACTGCACCCCTGCTCGGCGCCGTGGCTCTGCTCTATGTCGGGCCGGATCAACTGATGCCGCTCACCTCGATTCTCGGCGCCATCGGCGGCGCGGTGCTGATCTTCTGGCGGCAGGTCTCCGGCTTCGTCCGCCGGCTGTTCAAGCGATCCTGATGGGGTCGGGTGAATCCGCTGGCGGTGCCCCCGTCCTCCCCTCCGCGCGACCCGGTGCTCGCCTGTTCCCGGTGGGTGGTCCGGCCCGGGCCGGCTTACGGCCCCCTCCGAGGCCGGCGATAGCATTCCTCTAACCTCAAGGCAGTGCGGCTGTTGGCCCGATTCTGGCTCCCGATCGGAGCGGGACAGCCCGCCCGGGAGCTGGCCAGCCTGCCGCGCCGCCGCCACGGTCCCCCGCGGCGGAAAGGCCACGGCTGGGGCGCCGGAACACCGATGGCGCCGCGGGTGGGGGGCAGCCGCTACATTCGGGAGGTAGATCGCAGGATGCCCGGCGAGTCCAGGAGCGCGTGCATGGGAGAGTCGGAAGTGGCGCCGGCGCCCGCCCCAGAGAGCCAGGCGGTGGAGGCGGCGGGCCAGCGGATGCATATCGTGATCGGCGGCCACGTGGATCACGGCAAGAGCACCATCGTGGGCCGCCTGCTGGCCGACACCGGCTCGCTTCCCGAAGGGAAGCTGGAGCAGGTGAAGGAGCTCTGCGCTCGCACCGCCCGGCCGTTCGAGTACGCCTTCCTCCTCGATGCCCTCAAGGACGAGCAGGCGCAGGGCATCACGATCGACGCCGCCCGGGTCTTCTTCAAGACCGCCCGGCGGCACTACATCATCATCGACGCCCCGGGACACATCGAGTTCCTGAAAAACATGATCACGGGGGCGTCGCGCGCGGAGGCGGCACTCCTCGTCATCGACGCCCACGAGGGGGTCCAGGAAAACTCCCGCCGGCACGGGTACATGATGTCCATGCTCGGCGTGCGCCAGATCGCAGTGCTGGTGAACAAGATGGACCTGGTGGGCTACGGCGCCGGTCAGTTCGACGCCATCGTCCGTGAGTACCGGGCGTTCCTCGACCGGATCGGCGTGCACCCGGCTTGCTTCGTTCCCGTGGCCGGCCGCGAGGGCGACAACATCGCGCACCGCTCGGCCCGCACCCCCTGGTACACGGGTCCCACCGTGCTGGAGGCGCTGGACCGGTTCGCGACCGAGCCCCCGCCGCTCGACAAGCCGTTCCGGATGCCGGTGCAGGATGTCTACAAGTTCACCGCCCAGGGGGACGACCGGCGGATCGTGGCCGGGACCATCGAGACCGGCACGCTCCGGGTGGGCGACGAGGTGGTCTTCTATCCCTCCGGCAAGCGGAGCCGGGTGAAGACGATCGAGGCCTTCAACCGTCCCCCCCAGACCGAGGCCCGGGCGGGCATGGCCACCGGCTTCACGCTGGCCGAGCAGATCTACGTGAGCCGGGGGGAGATCGCGGCCCTCGCCAGCCAGCCCAAACCGGAAGTGACGACCCGGCTCCGGGTGAGCCTGTTCTGGCTCGGCAAGCAGCCCCTGGTCCCCAAACGGGACTATCTCCTCAAGCTCGGCACGGCCCGGGTGCCCTGCCGGCTGGAAGCCGTGCATCGGGTGGTGGACGCGTCCAGCCTGTCGGCCAGCGAGTCGAAGGACCGGATCGACCGGCACGACGTGGCGGAATGCACGCTGAAACTCGGCCGCGCGGTGGCCTTCGATCTGGCGGATCGGATCGCCGCCACCAGCCGGTTCGTGATCGTGGACGAGTACGAGATCCGGGGCGGCGGCATCGTCCGGGAGGCGCTGCCGGACAACCAATCGTGGGTCCGCGAGAAGGTGATGCTCCGGAACTTCAAATGGGAGCCGAGCATCATCCCGCCGGAACGCCGGGCGGAGCGGTACAGCCAGAAGGCCGCCCTGCTGCTCATCACCGGCGCCCGCGACACCGACCGGAAGTCGCTGGGGAAGGACCTCGAGGCGCGGCTCTTCGCCGAGGGCCGGGTGGTGTATTTCCTCGGGATGGCCAACGTGCTCTACGGCGTGGACGCCGACATCGACCGCGGGCAGGAGCACCGGGCCGAGCACCTGCGGCGGCTGGGCGAGATCGCCAACATCATGCTGGACAGCGGCGCAATCCTGATCGTGACCGCGGCGGAGCTCACCCAGGAGGATCTCGAGCTGATCAAGACCTCGGTGTCCCCGGAACGGATCGAGGTGGTCTGGGTGGGCGATCAGGTGACGACGGACGTGAGCTACGATCTCATCCTGGGCGACCACGAGGCGGGGGGCGACGGGGTGGACCGGATCAAGCTCCTGCTCCAGGACAAGGGGATTCTGTTCCGGCCATGGTGACCTGCACGACTCCCTCGACGGTCACCGTCTCGCCGGATGCGCTGGTGCGGCTCGCGGCCATCGCGGAAGAGGCCGGGCGGGCCACGCTGGCGTGGTACCAGGAGGGCATCCGCGTGGAGGAGAAAGGCGCCGCGGGGCCGGTGACCGCGGCCGACCGGGCCGCGCACGACCTCATCGTGCGGGCGCTCGCGGAGTGGGATCCCGGCATTCCCGTGATCTCCGAGGAGGGGGACATCCCCGGCCCCGAGGCGCGGCGGAGCTGGACCCGATTCTGGCTGGTGGACCCGCTGGACGGGACCAGGGAGTTCATCCGGCGCAACGGCGAGTTCACCGTGAACATCGCGCTGGTCGAGGGCGGGGTGCCGGTGCTCGGAGCGATTCATGCTCCGGCGCTCGACCTCCTCTACTACGCGGGCCAGGGCCTGGGAGCCTGGAAGCGCGAGGCCGGAGGGGCGCCGGTGCGGCTCGTCTCGCGGCCGGCGGCGCCGGGGCAGCCGCTCCGGGTCGCGGAGAGCCGCTCGCATCCCTCGGCCGAGCTGGAGGCATGGCTCCGCACGGTGCCGGTGGCGGAGCGGGTGCGGGTAGGCAGTTCGCTCAAGTTCTGCTGGGTCGCGGAAGGCAAGGCCGACGTCTATCCCCGGTTCGGGCCCACCATGGAGTGGGACGTGGCGGCGGGCGACTGCATCTTCCGGAATTCGGGCCTCGGCGGTCCCCGCCGCTCGCCGCTCGGGTACAACCAGCCCGCGCTCCGGAACGAGGGGTTCGTGATCGGGCTGCTGGATCAGGAACCCGGGCCCCGGCCCGGCGCGGGACTCGTGCTCTGGTTCACCGGTCTCTCCGGCTCGGGCAAGAGCACCATCGCCCGCCGGATCGTGGAGCGGCTGGAGCGCCAGGGCAGGGCGGTGGAGTACCTCGACGGGGACGCCATTCGCGAGGTGTTCCCGAACACGGGGTTCACCCGCGACGAGCGCGACGCGCACATTCGCCGGGTGGGCTATCTCGCGAGCCGGCTGGAGCGCCACGGGGTCGCGGTGGTCTGCTCCCTGGTGTCGCCCTATCGCGCGTCGCGCCGCTTCGTGCGGGGGCTCTGTCGGCGCTTCGTCGAGGTCTGGGTGGCGACGCCGTTCGCGGAATGCGAGCGGC
>DATLXT010000102.1:0-2416 GCA_035575475.1 Gemmatimonadales bacterium
GCCAGGCCCACCGCCGCGAGCAGCTGGGCGATCGCCTCCTGCTCCGCCCGCGTCGCCTCCTTCAGCAGCTCCCGCTCGACCTGCCGGATGGCGTTGGTGAGCGCCGGGCAGGCCACCCCCGGCACCGGGCGGGGGCCGGAGGTCCGGCCGCGGCCGGTGGGACGCTCGGACCCCGGACGATCGAGCGAAGGCGAATAGGTCACTCGCCCTCTCCCGCGAACAGCTTCCGGTGCAAACCGTGCCGCTCCATCAGGCGATAGAACGAGGTGCGGTCGATTCCCGCGAGCCGCGCCGCCTTGGACAGGTTCCCGCCGGCCCGGATGAGCGCGCGAGTCAGGTACTGGCGGTCGAACTTGGCCAGCAGGCGGTCGCGCGCCGGATAGTACCCCTCGTCGGTCTCGGCCAGGGCCTCCTCCACCGACGCCGTCACCGCGGCACCCGGCGGGGTCAGGAACGGCAGGTCCTCGGGCCGCACTTCGCCGCCCGGCTCGAGCAGCACCACGGCGTGCTCGATCACGTTCTGGAGTTCCCGCACGTTCCCCGGCCAGGGCTGAGCCCGAAGGGCCCACAGCGCTCCCCGGCTCAGCTTGGGGGGCGGCTCGTCCGAGCCCCGGTGCTTGCGCCAGTAGTGCGCCAGGAAGTGGTTGGCCAGGATGGGGATGTCGTCGGGCCGTTCCTGGAGGGACGGCACCCGGATGAGCACCACCCGCAGGCGGTAGTACAGGTCCTCGCGCAAGAGGCCCGAGCCGACGGCCTGATCGGGATCGCGGTTCGTGGCCGCGATGAAGCGCACGTTCACCATGGCGTCGGGAGATTCGCTGCCCACCCGCCGGACCTCGCCGTCCTGGATCACCCGGAGCAGCTTCGCCTGGATGGACTTCGGCATCTCGACCAGCTCGTCGAGGAACAGCGTGCCGCCGTTGGCGAACTCCAGCAGGCCGGGCTTGTCGCGGATGGCACCGGTGAAGGCGCCCCGCCGGTGTCCGAACATCTCAGACTCGAGCAGCGCTTCGGGAAGGGCGGCGCAGTTCACCGCCAGCATGGGCCGGCCGGCGCGCCGGCTGTGCCGGTGAATGAACTGCGCGAACAGTTCTTTCCCGGCGCCGCTCGCTCCGGTGAGAAACACGGACGCGTCGGTGCCGGCGACGCGCCGCGCCAGCTCGATGGCGCGCCGGAAGGGCGCCGAGACGCCCAGCACCTTGAGCTTGTCGCTGTTGCCGGCTTCACGCTCGAGGCGCTCCTGCTCGGTGCGGGCCTCCTGCGCCGCCAGGATGGCCCGGGTGGCCCGGCCCACCAGGATCTCGAGCTGGGTGGCCGAGAACGGCTTGGGCAAATACTCCCAGGCACCGGCTCCCAGCGCCTCCACGCTCGAGTCCACGCTGGGCTTCCCGGTCATGACGATCACCCGGGTGCCGGGATTGGCCGCCATCGCGGTGCGCAAGAGCTCGATCCCCGGGACGTCGTTGAGATACCAGTCGAGCAGGACGATGTGGAACGCCCGGCGGGCCAGCAGGGCCCGGGCCTCGTTCCCGGTCGCCGAGGTCATGACGGCGAAGCCATCGTGCGCCAGGACGCTGGCGCAGCTGTCGCGCAGCGTCGCTTCGTCGTCCACGATGAGCGTCTGAATCGCGGCCCGACCGGGAGTCTCGCGGTCGGCGGGGGCGCGCTCCGGGCCGCCCGGCACGCGCCCCGATCTCGGTGCGGCGTCGGACAGCCCGTTGGCGTTGGCCATCGGTGATCACTTCCTGTGTCCCCATCCGCCTAGGGCGAGCGGGAGAGGACCAGCTAGGGGCGGCGAGGTCAGCCCTGGGCCATCGCCGCGGGCCTACGCGGCGCGGACCTCGACCGGCGAATCTATGTACCTACGAACGGCTCAATCTTCGACTGGCAGAGTCACGCACGCGTCACGTTAGCTGCCCGGTCCGACACGCGCCGATAAGGGCCCCAATAGACCGCGGCTCGGCCGCCCTGTCAAGCAACGGCGTCACCCGCCCAGGGACGAATTCGCCCGTCGGCCGTCCTCGTGCGGAGGGCTGTGACCGCTCTGGCGATCAGCGCCGCGGCATCACCCGCGTCGCTCCCGGGATCGGCGACGCTGTGGTACCCGGCGCTGAGTCGGGGCGCAGGCCGGCGGGAGCGCGCCAGGTGCCGCTCCACGGTGTCCAGTAACCGCTCGGCGAGGCGGCGGGCCCGCTCGGCGTCGGTGGTGGGGGCGGCGATGCCCACCCACCCCTCTCCCAGACGCCCCACCGCGTCGGAGGCCCGGGCATGCGCGCCCAGCGCCAGGGCCAAGTCGCTGCCCAATCGGGACTTCGGCCCCTCCCCGGGGTCCGGGGCCGGGTCGGCCCCGAACACCACCACGCTCACGGGCCGGCCCCGCCGCGCCCCTTCCGCCAGCAACTCGCCGGTGCGGCGG
>DATLXT010000103.1:0-3923 GCA_035575475.1 Gemmatimonadales bacterium
CGAACGCGCCGTCCGTCCGCCGCTGGTGCGGGCGGCGCCCGGGGCGCACATTAGCGCTCCCCGACTCAGGTGGAGTTCGATCATGCGTCGTGTCGTCCTGCTCACGGTTGTCGCTCTCTTTCCCGCGGGCCTCGGTGCTCAGGGGTTTCGGCTCACCGTCGAAAACATCATGCGCGGCCCCGACCTGGTCGGCACCGCGCCCTCGAATGTGCGGTTCTCGGCCGACGGCCGCTACGTCCATTTCCGGTGGCGCAGTCCCGGCGTCGATACGCTGGACGAAGATTATCGGGTGCCGGCAGCCGGTGGTGTGCCGGAACGACTGCCCCGCGGCGCCGGGGACACGATCGCCATGGCGGTGGGGCCGCTCTCGCCCGACCTCGCCCGTCGGTTGATCGTGCTCGAGGGCGACCTCTACGTGGTGGACCGCGGCGGACGGAAGGCCCGCCTCACCGAGACGCGGGATGCCGAGTCTCCCCTGGGCTGGTCGCTCGACGGTCGGACGGTCTATTTTCGGCGCGACGATAACGCCTGGGCCCTGGATCTCGGGGGCGGGGGTCTGCGCCAGCTCACCGACATCCGGCGGGGGCCGGCGCCCCGGAAGCCGGAAGACCCGCGGGGCCAGAAGCAGGTGCTGCGGGACCAGCAGGCGGAGCTCTTCGATTTCATCCGGCGCCAGATCGCGCTCGAGCGGATGCGGGCTGACACCGACACGGTCCACTCCCGCAAACCGTTCTATCTCGCCGAACGCCAGAGCGTCCAGCGGCTCGAGGTTTCGCCCGACGCCCGGTTCGTCCTGCTCCAGGTGTCGGAGCGCCCGCGGGGCGACACGGTCGAGGGCCGGCAGGTGGTGATGCCGGTGTGGGTGACCCAGTCGGGCTACGTCGAGACCCAGCAGATCCGGACCAAGGTCGGGGATGCCCAGCCCCGGCAGAAGGCCGCCATCGTCGAAGTCGAGACCGGCAAGGTGACCTGGATCGAGCGGGACGGGGGGAGCGAGAAGCGGGAGGCCGAGGTCTCGGCGGTGGGCATCTCGCCCAACGGGCGGCATGCGTTGGTGCGCGTCACGACCACCGATTACGAAGACGCGTGGCTCGTGGTGGTGGATCTCCCGTCACTCGCCCAGCGAGAGGTGGCGCATCTGCACGACGACGCCTGGCTCGGGGGGCCGCTGGGGTTGGTGGCGGGGTGGTTGAAGGACGGGGAGACGGTCTATTACGGCAGCGAAGAGACGGGGTACGCGCATCTCTACACGGTGCCGGCCTCGGGGGGGCCGCCCCGCGCGCTGACCGGCGGCGACTGGGAGGTGCTGGGCGCGGAGCTCTCGCCCGACGGCCGCACCTTCTACCTCCACACCAACGAAGGCGACTGGGGGCAGGTGCACTTCTGGGCGCTCGACGTCCGGAGCGGCGAGAAGACCCGGCTCACCTCGGCTGAGGGTCGGCAGGACGTGGTGGTGTCGCCGGACGGGCGGCTGCTCGCGGTCCTCCACTCGACGGCCGATCACCCGCCCGAGCTCTACCTCCAGCGCAACGCGCCCCGGGCGCCGATGCGGCAGATCACCGAGAGCACCACCCCGGAGTTCCGGAGCTTCGCGTGGACCAAGCCCGAGATCGTCATGATCCCGGCCCGCGACGGAATCTCGGTGCCGGCGCGGATCTACCGGCCGATGGGCGTGCCGTCCAACGGCGCCGGGGTGATCTTCGTCCACGGAGCGGGCTATCTGCAGAACGTTCACCGCTGGTGGTCGAGCTACTATCGCGAGTACCTGTTTCATCACCTCCTCGCGTCCCGGGGCTACACCGTGCTCGATCTCGATTATCGCGGCAGCGCGGGGCATGGGCGGGCCTGGCGCACGGCGATCTATCGCCACATGGGGAGCAAGGACCTCACCGATCAGGTGGACGCGGCGCGCTGGCTGGTGCGGGAGCTGGGCCTCGATTCCACCCGCATCGGGATCTACGGGGGGAGTTACGGGGGGTTCATCACCTTGATGGCCATGTTCACCGAGCCCGGGGTGTTCGCGGCGGGGGCGGCCTTGCGGCCGGTGACCGACTGGGCCCATTACAACCATCCCTACACCGCGCGGATTCTCAACGAGCCCCAGGCCGACTCGGCGGCCTACCGCCGGTCGTCGCCGATTTATTTCGCGGAGGGGTTGCGGGGCCGGTTGCTCATCTGTCACGGGATGGTGGACGACAACGTGCATTTCCACGACACCGTGCGCCTGGTGCAGCGGCTCATCGAGCTGGGGAAGGAGAACTGGGAGGTGGCGATCTATCCGGTGGAGCCGCACGGCTTCCGGCGCAACGACAGCTGGACCGACGAGTACCGACGGATTCTCAAGCTGTTCGACGAAACCATCGGGTCCCGGCCGGTGGCGGGGGCGCGCTGAGGCGGGTATCGTTGACCTTCGGCTCTTTCCCGGGCGGTGGCCGATGGGTGTTGGCGGATCGGTGAGTTCGCGGCTGCTCCTCGTGGCCGCGGGTCTCGTCGCGCTGGCCGGATGTGACGGCCCCCAGGCCCTGGACGCCTGGCCGGCCCGGCTGGAGATCGTGGAAGGGAACTTCCAGACGGGGCTCACGGGCTACCCGGTGAACCTGCCGCCCGCGGTGCGTCTCCTCGATTCGGACGGGGACCCGATTGCGGGCGCGCGCATCACGTTTTCGGCGGCCGGGGGCGGTGTGGCCGGGACCGACGCCGTGACCGGCGGCGACGGCATCGCCGCGGTGGGCGGGTGGACCGTGGCCGCGGGCCAGAATCGGCTCACCGCGTCCATTCCCGCGCCGTTCCGGGTGGATCCCGTGGTCTTCTCGGCGACGGGCGCGACGGCCGCGTATCAGATCGATCTCGCCTATCTCACCGCCGTGCCGGCGGCACGGCGCGCCACCTTCGACAGTGCGGCCGCCCGCTGGCAGCGCCTAGTCTTCGGGGATCTCCAGGACATCACGGTGGAGCTGCCCATCCCGCCGGGCGCGTGTCTCGGCAACGAGCCCGCGATCAGCGGGACCATTGACGATCTGTTGATCTTCGTCACCCTCGACTCGATTGACGGCCCCGGCGCGATTCTGGGGGCTGCCGGGCCGTGCTTCATTCGAACGCGGGACACCCTGCCGGTGATCGGCGTCATGCTCTTCGACACGGCCGATGTCGCGAGCCTCGAGGGGGTGGGTCTGTTCGACGAGGTGATTCTGCACGAGATGGGGCATGTACTCGGGTTCGGATCGCTCTGGGCTCTGCGCCGCCTGCTCTCGGACGGGGGCGGCAGCGATCCCCACTTCGTGGGGCCTCAGGGCCGCCGGGCGTTCGACCGGGTCGGCGGGGCAGGGTACACCGGCGGGCAGAAGGTGCCGGTGGAGAACAGCGGGGGGCCGGGGACCCGTGATGTGCACTGGCGCGAGTCGGTGTTCGGCCATGAGCTGATGACCGGGTTTCTCGACGGCGGGGTGCTGAACCCGCTCAGCCTGGTGAGCGTCGCGGCCATGGGCGATCAGCGATACCTCGTGAACTACGCCGCGGCCGACGGGTTCACCTTGGCGCTCGCGCCGCCCGCGGGCGCCCCGCCGGTGGGCGGGGTCCGGCTCGCGTTGGGCGACGACGTATTGCGGCTGCCGGTGTACACGGTGGATGGCACGGGCCGGGTCACGGGAGTTTATCGCCGCTAGGGGGCCCGGGCGCGGGTCCGCTGTCGGGTGTCTTGGCGCGCCGGTTCGCGAGCCGGGCGTGCCGGTGGGGAATGGAGGATGTGCATGGTGAGCGGGAGACTGCGATTCGGTGCCGCGGCGCTCCTGGTGATCGGCGGCTTCGAGCCGGCTTCGCTTGGCGGGCAGGCTCCGCGTGCCTATGTGGGCGGTGGGGCGGGGGTGGTCGCGCCGCAGGGCAGTTTTGGGGACGTCGAGAGCGTCGGGTGGCAGGTGTCGGCGTTG
>DATLXT010000104.1:0-6699 GCA_035575475.1 Gemmatimonadales bacterium
CGCCGCTGCTCGAGCCGATGGTGAACCTGGGCGTGGTGCGGAACGGCCGCAACGCCCTGGGGCGCGCGGGGCTCGACCAATTCCTCGTCATGGTCACGGCCGAACGGTCGGCGTCGGTGGCCACGCGCCAGGGCCCCCTGATGCTGCGCGGGATGTCGCCCAGCACCCTGCTCCTCCCCCTGGACGCCACCGACCTCCCGTCCGGCGCGGCGACGCGCGGCCACACCCATGGCGACGCGGGAGACGGCTGGGTGCCGCCCCCGATGCATCCGGCCGTGCCGGCGATGCCCGCGGGGCTCGAGCCGTTGCGACCGCGCGTGGGCCCCTGGCGGCCGGCTGCGGAGCGCGACCCGGGGGCGATGCCGCCCGCGCGGCCCCGCCGGGTCGTGACCCTCCGCGACGGCGACAGTCTCGCCCTGGAGGCCGGCCTGGTGCGCCGCACCATCGCGGGACGGCCCGTGATCATGTACGGGTTCAACGGCCAGTACCCCGGGCCGCTGGTCCGGGTGGCGCAGGGCGCCACCGTGGTCGTCGGGTTCACCAACCGGCTCGATCTCCCGTCCTCGGTGCACTGGCACGGCGTCCGGCTGGACAACGCGTTCGACGGCGTGCCGCACGTGACGCAGGATCCGGTGCCGCCGGGCGGGTCGTTCCGCTACGTGGTGCGGTTCCCCGACGCGGGGGTGTACTGGTACCATCCCCACCTGCGCGAGGACATCCAGCAGGACCTCGGCCTCTACGGGAACCTGTTCGTCCGGCCGCGGCGGCCCGACTACTTCGCCCCGGTCAACCGGGAAGAGTTCCTGATGCTCGACGACCTGCTGCTGGCCGAGGAGGGCCTGATGCCCTACGGCCGCGAGCATGCGACCCATGCCCTGATGGGCCGATTCGGCAACCTGCTGCTGGTCAACGGCGAGCCCCGGTATCGGCTGGACGTGAAGACCGGCGAAGTGGTCCGATTCTTCCTGACCAACGCGTCGAACACCCGCACGTTCAACCTGTCGTTCGACGGGATGCGCCTCAAGCTCGTGGGCTCGGACGTGGGGCTGTTCGAGCGGGAAGAGTGGGTCGAGAGCGTGGTGCTGGCCCCCGCCGAGCGCTACGTCGTCGACGCGCGGTTCGATCGTCCCGGGATGGTGACGATCACCAACCGGGTTCAGGCCGTGAACCGCGTGGCGGGCACGTTCGTCGCCCAGGTGGACACGCTGGGGACGGTGCTGGTCGCCGATGGGCGCGTGAGGCCCGATCACGGCGCGGCGTTCGTTCGACTCCGAACCAACGCGTGGGTCACGGCCGAGCTGGCAACGTACCGCGCCCGCGCGGCCGACCCGCCCCGGGCGACCTTGCGGCTGACGCTCCGCGCCGACTCGCTCCCCTTCGGGCTCATCCAGGCGCTCCGCCTCGACACGGGCTACGTGCACCCCGTCGAGTGGAGCGGCACGATGCCGATGATGGACTGGCTCAGCACCGCCCGCGACGTGACCTGGGTGTTGCGGGATGAAGCCACGGGGGCCGAGAATCTGGAGGTGCGCTGGGGGTTTCGCCGGGGCCAGGCCGTGAAGCTCCGCCTCATCAACGACCGTCACACGCTCCATCCCATGGCGCATCCGATCCACGTGCACGGCCAGCGCTTTCTGGTGCTGGCGGTGGACGGTGTGCCCAACCAGAATCTGGTCTGGAAGGACACGTTCCTGTTGCCGGCCGCTTCGACGGCCGACATTTTGCTCGAGCTTTCCAACCCCGGCCGCTGGATGCTGCACTGCCATATCGCCGAGCATCTGGAGGCAGGGATGCATCTGACCTTCACGGTCGACTGAGGCGTCCGAAAGGAGTCCTGTCCCATGAGGAAGCCGGCCCTGCCCACGATCCTCGCCTTGGTCCCGACGCTGGTCGCCGCCCAGCGGCCCACCCTGTCGCCCCAGGTCCGTCAATTCGTGGCCGTGGACACGCCGGTCGTCGCCTTGACGCATGTCCGGGTCGTGGACGGGACGGGGGCGGCACCGGCCGAAGATCAGACGATCGTCCTCCGCGACGGGAGGATCGCGGCGCTGGGTCCGGCGGCGCGGGTTCGGCCGCCGGCGGGGGCGCAGGTGCTCGATCTGGCGGGCCACACGGTGGTGCCGGGCTTCGTGGGGCTCCACAACCACACCTTCTACACCACCAGCGGCCGCAGCGTGCAGCTGAACGTCAGCGCACCGCGGCTCTACCTCGCGAGCGGCGTCACTACCATTCGCACCACCGGAAGCATGTCGCCTTACAGCGAGATCAATCTCAAGGCGGCGATCGAGCGGGGAGAGGCGCCGGGGCCCCGGATGTACATCACCGGGCCCTACCTCACGGGGGAGACCGGCGTGGGCGGGATGCACAGGGTGCTCACCCCCGAGGCGGCGCGGCGCGTCGTGGCCTACTGGGCCGAGGAAGGTGCGAGCTGGCTCAAGTTCTACACCACCGTCAGCCGCGCCGCGCTCGGCGCGGCCATCGAGGAAGCGCACCGGCGCGGTCTGAAGGTGACCGGCCACCTCTGCTCGGTGAGCTTCCGCGAAGCCGTGTCCCTGGGGATCGACAACCTGGAGCACGGGCTGTTCGTCAATACCGACTACGACCCCGAGAAGCAGCCCGACCGGTGCCCGGGCGGCAGCATGGCGAAGCTGGCGGACCTGGACCTCGAGAGCGAGGCCGTCCGTGGCACGATCCGGGAGATGACCGCGAAGGCCGTCGCGATGACCTCGACGCTCGCCGTCTTCGAGCTGTTCGTCCCGAACCGGCCGCCGCTCGAGCAGCGGGTGCTCGACGCTATGAGTCCGGAGGTGCGGACCGAGTATCTCGCTTCACGCGCCCGCCTGGCCGAGCCGGGGTCGTTCGCGATCTCGCCCCCGGTATTTCGCAAGGCCCAGGAGTTCGAGGTCCGGTTCGTCCGGGCGGGCGGGTTGCTGGCCGCGGGCGTGGATCCCACGGGGAACGGCGGTGCGCTCCCCGGCTTCGGCGATCAGCGAAACTTCGAGCTGTTGATCGAGGCGGGGTTCACCCCGGTCGAGGCCATCCAGATCCTGAGCGCCAACGGCGCCAAGGTCCTGGGCGCCTACGAGCGCTTCGGCTCGATCGAGCCGGGAAAGCTCGCCGATCTGATGGTGATCGCCGGCGACCCGATCGCCGCGCCCTCGGACATCCGGAAGGTGACCCTGGTCTTCAAGGAGGGCGTCGGGTACGACTCGGCCAAGCTCATCGAGTCGGTCAGAGGCATCGTCGGGATCAGATAGCGCACGAGACGCCGTCGCTCCCTACGCCGTCGCTCCTTACGCCGTCGCTCCTTACGCCGTCGCTCCCTACGCCGTCGCTCCCTACGCCGTCGCTCCCTACGCCGTCGCTCTTTACGCCTCGTGCGCGATCAGACCGGCGGCCCGGTGGGCGATCCCCATGATCGTCAGCATCGGGTTCACTCCCGAGGCCGAGGGGAACACGCTGGCGTCGGCGACGTAGAGCCCGGGGACATCCCAGACCTGGTGCTCGGGGTTCACGACCGAGTGGGCCCGCTGCCCGCCCATGCGGCAGGACGACATCTGGTGAAACGAGGCGAGGAGGAGCTGGTTGGGGCCGTACCCGGTGGCGTCCAGCTGGCGGAGCCACCCCTCCCGTCCTCCCGACTCCCCGGGGCGGTACGCCAGCCAGCGCGCCGTCGGTGTCCAGATCTCGCGGGCCCCTGCGGCTTCGAGCACCTCGGCCGCGGCCGCGAGGCCCCGGCGCAAGTGCACCGCATCCCGGCGCGAGAGCCGATACGCCACCTTCGGTTGGCCGTCCGGGTCTGCCGTGACCCGGCCTCCGTCGCGGTCGCGCAGGAGGATCCCGACGAGGGCGGTCCGCGGCAGGCGGGCCATGACCCGGCGGTGACCCGCGCCCGACTCCCAGGGCGCCGCCAGAGCGGCGAGGGCCGGGTGGAGCGGGGCGGTCTCGAACCTGAACCCATAGCCGCGGTCCAGGTCCGCGAACTGATCGGAGTACCGCGACTGGAGCGTACCGGACCAGGGGCGCACCTCCTCGTCCATCAGGGCGAAGACGGCCGTGGCGGGGTGAAGCGCGAGGTGCCGGCCCAGGGCCGGGTGGCCGAGCCCTGATCGGAGCAGGAGCGCGGGAGAGTGGATCGAGCCGCAGGCGACCACGACGGCCCGGGCCCGTACCGTCAGGGCGGCCCGGACTCCGGTGTCGGGATCCCGCACCAGGGCCTCGACGCCCACGGCGCGCCCGCGCTCGACGAGCACCCGCCGGGCGGCTGCGCGCGCGACGATCCGCGCCCCGCGGGCGGCGGCGTCGGCGAGATAGGTGACCAGGGTGGACTGCTTCGCGCCCCGGCGGCACCCGTAGCCGCAGTAGCCGCAGTCCTCGCCCTGGGAGCAGCCGCGCACGTTGCGCGGGAGGATTCCCCGATGCCACCCCAGGCGCTCGAGCCCGCGGACCAGGACCCGGTCCCGGGGGCTGGGCGCCGTCTCCTCTCGGTTCACCCCGAGGCGCGCGGCCACGGCATCGAGGCTCCGTTGGAACTCGCTGGAGGTGAAGTACGGCAGGCCGTGTTCCGCGGCCCACTCGGCGCGGACCGTTTCCGGCGGGTGGAAGCTCGTGGTGTAGTTGACCACGGTGCCGCCGCCGACACAGCTCCCCTGAAGGACCAGAAGGCCGAGGTCGCGGGTGGTGAGGAGGCCCGACCCGTCGTAGAGCCGCTCGAGCATCTCGTCCTCCCGCTGGGTGAAGTCGGCCTCGGCGAAGTAGCCGCCCTTCTCGAGTACCACGACGTCCCGGCCCCGCGCCGAGAGCTCCCCCGCCACCACGCCGCCGCCCGCCCCCGAGCCGACCACCACCACGTCGCAGTCGAGCGTCGTGTCCCCGGTGAGCGAGAGCGGCCGGATCGGCTTGGGGGCGGCGGGCGGAGGGCCGAGCGGGCCGGGATAGCCGATGTCCGACCAAGCCGGGTTCGTGCCCCTCTCGTCCAGGGCCACGTAATGGGTGACCGTGACCAGGCGCTTCAGCGCCTGGAACGCGCGGCGGCGGGTCGCCAGGCGGCTGGTGGCCCAGCTCCGGAGGTAGCGTTCGCGGGCCGGGAGCGCGAGGGCGCTGAAAGGTCGGGGGGTCCCGGCCAGGAGCAGGTTGACCAGCGGGCTCTCGAGGAGCGCGAGCAATCGGGCGAAGTCGGCCCGGTCCGCCGGGCGCGGCAGGCGCTCGACCCGCGCCGCCACGCGATCGGCGAGATCGGCGCGGCTGCCGGGGACCAGGGTTTCGCAGACGGCGCCCAGAGCGCGCCGCGCGCGCTCCGTCACCGTTCCTGGGCGAAGCTCAGGCGGAAGCCGTCGGGGTCGGTGACCGTGAAGAACCGCGTGCCCCATTCGCTGGTGGGGCCTTCGTCTATGGTCCAGCCGCGCGCGCGCACCTGGCCTGCCAGGGCGTCCACGTCCTGGGCGGTCAGGCACCACAGCCGGTGGCCCACGCCCTTGACCCGGTCGCGGCCCTTCCGGAAGTCGTCCTGCGAGATCATCAGGGTGACGTTGCCCGCCACCAGCTCGGCGCCGCGGAGCACGCCGCCCTCCTCCCAGCGGTCCTTGACCGTGAACCCCAGGACGTTCTGGTAAAAGGCCAGACTCTTTCCGACGTCGTTGACCGTGAGCGCCGGCGAGACCTCCCGGAGCCGGAGGGTCTCGGGTTGCGCCCGGGTGGGCCGGGCGGGCTGCGGGGCCCGGCCGGCGCGAGAAGCGGCGGTGCGTCGGGCTGGCCGTTTCTTGGTCGGCATGTGTCACCTCGGCGTGAAGACGGGGTCGGATCGGGCGCCCCCCAAGCGTAGCGCGCCCGCACGCCGTACGCCAGATTTACGCCATGCCAACCAGTCATGCCTCGGCGGTGTGGGAAGGGAAGCTCAAAGACGGCAAGGGTTCGTTCCGGGCCGGGAGCGGGGCGTTCAATGGCCCGTACACGTTCGCGACCCGTTTCGAAGGCGCCAAGGGAACGAACCCCGAGGAGCTGATCGCCGCGGCGCACGCGGCGTGTTTCAGCATGGCGCTTTCGGCGGCGCTCGAGAAGGCCGGCACGCCGGCCACGCGCGTCGAGACCCGTGCGGCGTGCACCATCGAGATCGTGGAGGGTGCCCCGAAGATCACCCGCATGGAGCTGGTGGTGCGCGGCAAAGTCCCGGGATCGGACCCGGCCGCGTTTCAGCGGGCGGCCGAGGGGGCGAAGGAGAACTGCCCGGTTTCCAAGGCGCTCAAGGGGAACGTGGAGTTCACACTGGACGCGAGGCTCGAATGAGACACATCGTCGCGGTGCTGGCGGTGGTGGGGATCGCGGTGGGGGCGTGCGAACGGGGACCCCGGCCGGCGGTGCGGATCGTGTCGCCCGCCGACGGCGACACCGTGACCGGCCCGAGCGTCCGGGTGGTGCTGGAGGCCAGCGGCATCGAAATCGCGCCGGCGGCGGCACTGCGCCCCGGGACCGCGCATCACCACATCTTCCTGGACACCGACGTCACCCCGGTGAACGACACCATCCCGGCGGGGGTGACCGGGATCATTCACCTGGGCCGGGGCCAGACCGAGTTCACCTTCGACAGCGTGCCGCCCGGTCCCCACCGGCTGATCGCGGTGCTGGCGGACCCCTGGCACATCCCCACGAAACCGCTGGCGATGGATACGGTCCGGATTACGGTGCGGTGACCCCGCCGGCCGG
>DATLXT010000105.1:0-26010 GCA_035575475.1 Gemmatimonadales bacterium
CTGCGCCAGGGGCGCGGGCCCGCTCATCCGGCCCCCGCCGGCAGTCGGCGGGCCCGGCCGATCGCCGCCGCCGCGTCCGGATCGATCGGGTAGCAGTGCTCGGGGCCGGGGAACCGCCCCGAGCGGACGTCGTCCGCGTACCGCCGGAAGGCGGCCTCCACCTCCCGGCCGATCTCGGCGTACGACTTCACGAACCGGGGCGCGATGTCGCCCACGAAGCTGCCCAGGATGTCGTGGGAAATGACGAGCTGGCCGTCCACCTGCGGTCCCGCCCCGATCCCGTACACCGGGACCGACACCCGCTCCCGGAGCAGGGCGGCGGTGTCCGGGGGCACGGCCTCGACCAGGATGGCGAACGCCCCCGCCTCCTCGAGGGCTCGGGCGTCCGCGGCCAGCCGCTCCGCGGCGGCGAGGGTCTTTCCCTGCACGCGGTACCCGCCCAGCTGCCCCAGGCTCTGGGGGGTGAGGCCGAGGTGACCCATGACCGCGATGCCCGCGTCCACCATCGCGCGAACCCGCGGCCCCACCCGCGCGCCGCCCTCGCACTTCACCGCGTCGCAGCCCGCGGCGATGAACGCGCCGGCGCTGCGCACCGCCACCTCGTCCGACGGCTGGTAGGAGAGGAACGGCAGGTCGCCCACGACGAACGCGCGCTTCGCGGCCCGCGTCACCGCCCGGGCGAACACCAGCATCTCTTCCATCCCGATGCCCAGCGTGTTGGGCAGACCCAGCATGGTCATCGCGGCCGAATCGCCGACCAGAATCAGGTCCACGCCCGCCCGGTCCGCGAACGTCGCGGTGGGATAGTCGTAGGCCGTGACGAAGACGGCCTTCTCGCCGCTCGCCTTGAGGGCGGCGAGGGTTGCGGTGGTGACCTTGCGTGCGGGGTTCACGGTGCCTCCCTCGAGAGGGTCACGCCGACGGCAGCTCCGAAACGCAGCGCTCGAGGCGCTCCAACGCCCGCTCGACGGCATCGGCGGGAGCGGCGAAGGACAGGCGCAGATGACCGTCCCCCCCGGGCCCGAAGGCGGTGCCCGAGAGCGCCGCCACCCCGTAGCGCGAGAGCAGGCGCGCCGCGAAGGCGTCGGTGTCGAGCCCCGCGCGGGCCAGCACCGGGCGCACGTCGGGGAAAGCATAGAACGCCCCGGGTGGGAGGGGACAGGAGATGCCCGGAATCGCGTTCAGCCCGCGCACCAGGCGGTCCCGGCGGGCGCGGAGCGCGGTGACGAAAGCGTCCACCGGATCCTGGGGACCGGTGAGCGCCACGAGGCCCGCGAGCTGGACGAAGGCCGGCGTACAGGTCGTGCTGTTGATGATCAAGGCGGTGACCCGGTCCGCGAGCGCCGGCGGCAGCACGCCGTAGCCCAGCCGCCAGCCGGTCATGGCATAGGCTTTGGAGAAGCCGTCCACCAACACCGTGCGGGCGCGGAGCCCGGGCCGGGCCGCGATCGACGTCGCCGCGCCGTCGTAGCGGAGCCGCGAGTACACCTCGTCCGTGATCACGACCAGATCGTGTCGCAGGGCCAGCGCCGCCACCCGGTCGAGCGCCGCTTCCTCGGCCGCGCCGCCGGTCGGGTTGTGGGGAAGGTTCAGAACCAGGACGCGGGTCCGCGCACTGATCCGCTCGGCGATGGCGTCGGGGGAGAGCTGGAACCCACCGGGCCGGTCCAGGGGATACGCCACGGGTCGGGCGTCGGCGAAGCGGGCGACCGAGGCGTAGATCGGGAACCCGGGGTCGGGCACCAGAACCTCGTCTCCCGGCTCGAGCACCGCGAGCAGCGCGAACGTGATCATCGGCTTGGCGCCCGGGGTGATCACCACCTCGTCGGGCGTCGCCCGGACCCCCCGGCTCGCGAGCGAGTCGGCGACCGCGGCTCGCAGCTCGGGCAGGCCCTGGGGCGGCCCGTAGCGGGTGTGCCCCTCCCGGAGCGCTCGCACCCCGGCCTCGACGATGTGCCCGGGCGTCGGGATGCCGGGCTCGCCGATCTCGAGGTGCACCACGTCGGTCCCCCCCGCCTCGAGCCGGCGGGCGGCGGCCAGGACGTCCAGCGCGCCCTCGCCCGCGAGCCGGGTGGCGCGCGCGGAGGGGCGGACCACCGAACCGCTACCCTGCTGCGACGTGACGGACACTGCTCCTCCAGTCCCGCTGGAGCGGGTGAGGAGCCGCGTGCTGCCTCTGGTGCGGGGAGCGAGAAACGGAAAAACCCGCGATACGGCGCCGCGGGTCGCTTTTTAGCACCTTGTTTAACGTGGCGGCAATACGCGGCAAATCACCACGGGATTCGGTTGTGAGGGCAATAGATAGCCTTGGGCCCGGGGCCTGTCAACCCGCCCGGGTGGCCGCCGCCGGGCCCCGGCCTCACCCGCCCGCGATCGCTCCCACGACGAGCAGGGGCTCCGCCCCCGAGGCGACCGGCTGGGGGAGCGGCGCGCCGGGAGGCTCGTGGGTGAGGTCCCGCTCGCAGGCGAAGAACCGGATGAACGGCCGGCGCGCCCCGGTGGCATGGTCGCGGATGGTGCCGCGAAGCACGGGGTAACGGGCCTCCAGGGCATCGAGCACCGCCGCCCGGGTGACCGGCGGCGCCACGTCGAGCGTCACCTCTCCTTTGATCTCCGCCAGGGTCCGGAGGGGCGGCGGCAGGACCACCCGGATCACGGGAGCGTCTGCGCCTCGACCGACAGCACGGGCGGAAGGTCGCGCACGATCGCCTTCCAGGAGTCGCCGGCATCGGCCGAGGCGTACACCTGTCCGCCGGTGGTCCCGAAGTAGACGCCGCAAGGGTCGAGCGAATCCACGGCCATCGCGTCGCGCAGCACGTTCACGTAACAGTCCTTTTGCGGCAGTCCCCGGGAGAGCGGTTCCCAGTGCCCGCCGCCGGTTCGGCTGCGGTACACCCGCAGCCGGCCGTCCGGGGGATAGTGCTCGGCGTCGCTCTTGATGGGGACGACGTAGACGGTCTCGGGCTCGTGGGCGTGCACGTCGATCACGAACCCGAAGTCGGTGGGGAGGTCGCCGCTGACCTCCCGCCAGGACTCGCCCGCGTCGTCCGAGCGCATCACGTCCCAGTGCTTCTGCATGAAGACCACCGAGGGCCGGGAGGGGTGGAGCGCGATCCGGTGCACGCAGTGGCCCACGTCGGCGGTGGGGTTGGGGATATAGCGCGAGTGGAGGCCCCGGTTGATCGGCTTCCAGGTTCGTCCCCCGTCGTCGGTGCGGAAGGCGCCCGCGGCCGAGATCGCCACGTAGATCCGCGCCGGGTTCGCGGGGTCGAGGAGAATGGTGTGGAGGCCCATCCCTCCGGCGCCCGGCTGCCACTGGGGCCCTGAGCCGTGGCCGCGCAACCCGGCGAGCTCGTGCCAGGTCTTGCCGCCGTCGGTGGTGCGGAACAGGGCGGCGTCTTCGACGCCGGCGTACACCGTATCCGGGTCGTTCGCGGAGGGCTCGAGGTGCCAGACTCGCTTGAACTCCCAGGGGTGCTGGGTCCCGTCGTACCACTGGTGGGTAGTGAGGGGCTTGCCGGTCTCGGGCGAGACGTCGTAGACGAACCGGTTGCTCTCGCCCTGGGGAAAGCCCTCGGGGGAGAGTTCGATCCCGCCCCCGGGCGTCTCCCAGCTCCTCCCGCCGTCGGACGAGCGCTGGATGACCTGGCCGAACCAGCCGCTCGACTGGGATGCGTAGAGACGATCGGGGTCGGCGGGCGAGCCTTTCAGGTGGTAGACTTCCCAGCCGGCGAAATGGGGACCGCTGACCTTCCACCGGGCGCGCTTTCCGTCCGCGGTGAGGATGAACGCGCCTTTGCGCGTGCCGACCAGGATTCGTACTCCGCTCATGTTCGCCTCCGCTCGGTCACAACGCCGACCCTCGGCCTATCGTTGGGTCGTTCGGGGCGCCCGGGAATCGACAGGGGACGGTGCGCGGCGCGGCCGCGTCAGCGGTGGAGCACCGGCAAGAAGGCCTCCCAGGGCCCCACGGCCTCGCGGTACTGCTTTGCCATCACGCGGGCGATCTGGGCCAGGTGGCCCAGGTCGTGCGCCACCCAGGTGGCGAGCAACTGCTCGAGCGTCACCGCTCCGAGCTCCGGATGCTCGCCCGTGAGCCGCAGGTGGTCGGGGCCGAGCCGCCACGCCGCGAGCTCGCGGAGATTCTGCGTCCGGAGCTCCGTGAAGCGCTCCAGGAGTTCGGGGAGAGTCGTCCCCTGGTTCAGCCGGAGATGTCGGAACCGGTCGAACGGTTCGAACCGCCGGTGCTCGCCCTGCGCCAGAATGAGGCGCGCCCGGGGGATCCAGTCGGTCTCTTCGGCGTCGATCAGGTGGCCGAGGACGTCGAAGGGGCTCCAGGTGTCGGGGCCCTCGTTCGCGTGGGTCCAGGGCTGCCGCAGGCCGGCGAGGAGCGCGCGGAGGGCGGCGGGCGTGCGCTCCAGGACCGCGATGCCGTCGGCGAGATCGAATCTCACGGCGGGGCCGGCGCTCGGCTTCGCCGGCTGGGATCGTCCGCGGGATCGAGGTAGCTCATCTCGAACGGCCCCAGGGCCTGGATCTGGTACTCGGTCGCCCCGGAGGCGCGGACGGCGTGTGGAGTGCCCGCGGGAATGGCGGCGAAGCCGCCCGGGCCGAGACAGGTCTCCGGGGCGGGCGCGGCCGGTTCCCCGATAGCGAAGCAGAGAGAGCCCGACAGGACGGTCACGAACTCGTCGCCCGAGTGTCGGTGGGGCGCGATGCGGTACTGGTCCGGCACTCGGATTCGGATCGTGACGGGGCCGGGCTGGCCGGGGTGGCCCGCGAGGATGGCGGCCTGGGCGCCCGGTTCGAGAACGGGCGGGGCGGGTTGCCACACCAGGTCCCCCGGCCGGAGGACTGCGGGAGCAGGGCGTTGGGCCTGGGCTTCTGGGAGCGTCAGGGCGGCCGCCGCGGCGGCGAGCAGCGGGAGTGTTCTCATGGGACCGGACCTCGGAAGGCGGGGACGAGGGAATCCTACGCTCGGTGGCGGGTAGCTGCCAGCCTCGCCAGAAGACCTTCCCCGCCTGCAAAGGGTGGTCGCCGCGAACGACGGGCGGTCCTGGGAATCGAACCTTGGCCCGTGCCCGGCCCCACGAGGGTCCATCGGGATCGAAGACATCGAACCTTCGGCCTTCATCTTCCTTGGAGATTACGGGGTCGACCCAGAGGTAGCCCCGGTCTCGGACGCTCTCCCGCATTGACACGGGTGACCACCGGTGACTACCTTCTACTTTATGAAGACCGTTGGCGTGAAACGCCTCAAGGCTCGGCTCTCGGAGTACCTGCGGGCGGTCAAGGGGGGCGAAACCGTGCTTGTCACGGAGCGGGACGAGGTGGTTGCCGAGCTTCGGCCCGCCCGAGGGCAGCCCGCGCCGCCCCAGGATCTCGCCGGCATACTCGACCTGCTGGCGGAGTCCGGGGAAGTCACGCGGGCCGGCGCGCCCAAAGCCGCCTGGCGCTGGCAGGTTCGCGGGCTGGGGCTCCCGGCGGGCGCCGCGCTCGACCTGCTCGATGAACTGCGCGGCGAACCGTCGGGCCGCTGACCGATGGCCGACGGGCTCTATGTCGACACGTCCACGGTGCTGCGGGCGGTCCTCGAGACCGGAACCACGCCAGAGCTGGAAGCGCGGATCGCCGCAGCGGGGCTGCTGGTCACCTCGCGGCTGTCGCTCGTGGAAGCGGCCCGGGCGCTGCTGCGCCTGCGCAGCACGGCGCGCGTGGCCGAGGAAGGCCTGGCTGACGCCGGGCGCGCGATCGATGCCCTGTGGGCACGGTGCGAGATCTGGGAGCTGACGCCCGCCGTGTGCGCGCTGGCGGGTCAGGTGGCGCCGACGCGACCGCTTCGCACCCTGGACGCGCTGCATCTCGCGACCTACCTCCTCGCTCGCCGCCGGCTCGGTGCGCTGGAGCTCCTCACGGCCGACGAGCGGTTGGCGGAGGCCGCGAGAGCGGTGTGAAGCGAATCCTCAGGGGAGCGTGATGTCGGCCAACAGGGAACGGGGACGCGGGCGTTCGAGGGCTACGAAGGCTGCGGCGTGTCCCTGTGCCACCACAGTTGCCACCAGAGAGCTGCCGTAGTCCGGCGGGCGCGCTCTACTATTTCGAGGGTCTGATGATCCGGGCGCGAATCACGTAGGGTATTCCTGATTCGTCCTCCGTGGTGGCGTGGAGGTAGTCGCCGCGAAAGACGGGCTGTCCTGCGAGCCGAACGTTGGCCCGTGCCCGGCCCAAATAACGTCCATCGGGATCGAAGACATCGAACACTCGGCCTTCATCTTCCTTGGGGGTCACGGGGTCGACCCAGAGGTAGCCCCTGTCGTCGAGGAAGAACGAATCGAAGGCTGGCTTCACGCGCGGGATGCGAGACGCGTCGACCTTGCCGCCCTGCTTCGTGAACCAGTCGAGCCGCGCGATGACCGAGTCGCGATCCTCGGAGGTAACGGGCAGCGGCTCGTATGCCCGTTCGATGACCCGCACCGTGTCGCCTTCGAGCCGCCGCTGGTAGATGCGGTAGGGCGCGGTAATCCCAAACCATACGTAACCTCGCGGGTCGAAGATCCACGAAAGAGCTGGGGTAAACGGCACGGAGGCCCAAATCCGGCGGCCGCTTTCCTCGATCTTGAACACCTCGCCTTCGTACGCGGGCAGGGGGAACGTGTCTGCGGCCTTGAATGCGGTGTCATAGCGCAGTAGGACGTCACCCCCCGTAGGATCGGGTTTGCGGTACCACTCGTAAACCAAGCCCGTGCTGTCGAGGCCGCCTTGCCATCGCCAGGTGAACCAGCCGGACAGAGGGCGGGTGCGTGTTCCGAGAACCCGCGCCGCGCTGTCCAAGAGGGTGTAGCGAACGTTCCCCTGATCGACGACCCACAGGCGGCCGGCCGGGTCCCATTCCATCCCGATAGCCTGTTGGAACTCCCCTGGACCACGCCCCTTCCGGCCTATAGTTCGAAGAAACCTGCCGGCGGAGTCGAAGACGCGGATCTCCTGCGTTTGGCTCTCGACCACGTAGATCCGCCCGACTCGATCCACCTCGAGGTCCGCTATCTGATTGAACGCTAGCGCATCGTCCCCTTCCGCCGACCCGATCCGCAGCTCCTCGTCGATCCGCCACGCCGAGGCCGAATCCCAGATCCCGGTCGCGGGGTTGTGCACGACGATGGTGCCGCTCGCCAAGGTATCGACCGTCCCGCGCCACCGGCCGCCCGCACTGCGCTCGGGTGACGCGCAGGTGGCGAAGAGAACGACGGCGCTCACCATGCCGCGGCTGAAGCCGCGGTTCGGCCCGACGGTTGAAGGGGCTGTCATGATGTCCTCCTGATGTTGAACGGCCACCGCCAGCGCGCCGCCAGGAGCGGCACCACCCACAGCGCCCCGAGCGTCCCGGCCACCGTGCCGCCAGCCGTCGCCAGCGCGATGGCGCCGAACAACTGACCGGGGTCCGTCCCTATCGCCATGGGAAGCACGCTCGCGAGAGTCGTGAGGGTCACGAGCACGATCATGCCGGCACGGTCACGACAGGCCGCGACCACGTGTAGCCCGCTAAGGGGCTGCGCCTGACGCCCGGCGGCGCGCCGCTTGCTGAGCAGGGCATCCGCGAGGAGGACCGCCTGATTCACCGCGAGCCCGACCACAAGGATCGCCCCGACCGCGGCCTCGCGCGTGAACGCCGCCCCGGCGATCCAGAACGCTGCAGCCGAGCCCGCGAGCGCGACGGGGAGGCTCAAGAACACCTGCGTGCTCGCCCAGACGGAGTCGAACACGATGGCCACCGAAAGCATCACCAGCACTACCCCGATGGCGAACACGAACCACAACCCCTTCGCGCTCTCATCCTCCACGAAGCCGAACCACGACTCCTCGCCCACGCTATACCCTGGCGGTACGCTGATCGAGTTAAGGAACGACTTGTAGATCCGATCACCGAGCTTCGGTGGCCCACGGAATTCGTAACTGATGACCCGCACGTACTGCTGGTCCTCGCGGTCGATCCTCGCCAGCGCCTCGCGTTCGGCCACGCCTGCGAGGTCTCCGACGCGCACGGGCGCGCGGGAGCGATTCGGCACGAGCGCGGCGCGCAACTCGTCGAGCGAGCGGTCGCGGGCCCCGGCGGCCTTCAGCCGAACGCGCAACTCCACGCCACCGAGCTCGAGCAGCCGCCCACCGCCCACGGCGCCACTCACCTCCCGGGCCACCGCACGAGCGAGGTCTCCTGCCGTGAGGCCGTAGCGGGCGAGCGCCGCCCGGTCGGGCTCGAGCGTGACCGCGTATGCCTTTTCCTGCCCCCAGGAGCGAGTGGCGTTCACGTCCACGTCGCGTATGCGCGGTATCCGCTCGAGGCGCCGCTTAAGGTCCCACGCGATCCGCTCGACGCCGGCGTATGAATAGCCGAGCAGCTTGATCCGATACTGAGGGATGCCGCCGCCCCCGCCCGAATAGTACCCCGGCCCCTGATAGTGCACGCGGACGGTGGCTCCCCCGATGAGGATCGCCCGCTGGGTCAGTTCTTCCCGCAACTCGTACGGGATCGGCGTCTGGTCCGCATCCGGCGCGAAGGTGACCTGCATGTATGCCCCGTCGCGCCAACCCTGCACGACCGCCTGGTCGACGCCAGGCCGCCCGACAACCACGCGCTCGAACTCCCGGATGCCCCGGTCGAGGCTGGCTGGGTCCGAGCCGCGCGGAAAGTTGAGCGACGCGATGAGGTTGGAACGCTGCCCGTACCAGGTGCTGAAATCGAAGCGGGGGACTTTGTGCGCCAACCCCCAGGCGGTGTACCCAAGGAGGCCGGCCACAAGCGCCAACGCAGCCCAGCGCCACCTCAGCAGGACGACTACGGAGCGCGCATATAGCCGGAGCGCCCGCGGCCACAACAGGTGTCTCAAGCCGTGTCCGGCCCCCAGCGCCGGGATCATCACGACGGAGGAGAGGATGGAGCAGCCGAGCGCCAGTGCGAAGGCCACCGCGAACGGAGTGAACGCCGCCCGCGCGTTGCCCTGCAGATACAGGAAGGGGAGCAACACCACGGCGGTCGTGAGCGTGGCCCCGAGCAAGGCCGGCGCGATCCGTCGCCCGGCGTCGGCACGACCGTCGGCCGTGTCCGGGGCGCTGCGCAGCCGGTCCACCATCACGACGCCGTTCTGCACGAGGATCCCGATTCCCATTCCGAGGCCAGCGAGGGTCAGCAGGTTGGCCGGGATCTTGAGCAGATAGAGCCCCAGCGCGGTCCCCGCCACGGCGACGAGCCCGCTTCCGAGGGCGAGCACGACGGACCTGAGATTTCGCAGCACCACGACGAGCGCCAGGATGACGAGCGCAGCGGCTATAGCGCCGCGCAGGACGAGACTCCGAAGCTGGCGGGCAAGGTCGCCGCTCTCGTCGTACTGCACGCGCATCTTCATCCCCGGCGGCAGCTCACGTCGGAGCGCGGCGATCGTGCGCCGGACCGCGGCCCCCGTGCGGATCGCGTCCGCGCCGGGAAGGCGCGAGACGGTGAGCCCCACGGCAGGCTCAGCATTCACCCGGTAGATGAAGTCACGCGCGTCCTCTTCGAGCCGTACCGCCGCGAGGTCGCCGAGCCGGAATACCCGTCCGTCCCCCGCCCGAACGGGCAGCTCGCCCAACGCGTCGAGACTCGTCGCGCGATCACGCAACACAACGGGCCGCTCGCCCGGACCCGCGCGCTCCTCTCCCAGCGCGCGGTGTTCCTGCGCCGCCTGGAGCGCCTCGAACAGCGCCTCCGGGGCGAGCCCGAGCTGACGGAGCCGGGTCGCGTCGTAGACCACCGCCACGCCGAGCTCTGCTCCGCCGCTCACTGCCACGTCCGCCACCCCCGGCACAGCGCTGAGGCGCGGCCGGATCCGCTCCCGAGCCAGGCGGGCGAGGGTGCCCGGCGTGTATGGACCGGAGAGGGTATAGCGCTGTAGCGGCTGCTCGGCGAGCGCCTCTGGGACGTAGTTTCCGATTGTTGGCGCCGTCGCCCCCTCGGGAAAGTGCGATCGCAACAACTCCATCCGCTCGAGGATGGCAAGCCGGCTGAGCTGCACGTTCGCGCCTTCCTCGAGTTCCACCGTCAGCTGGGTGCGTCCCTCGTCCGCCTGGCTGGAAATTTTGGTCACGCCCCGCACCGTCTGCACGGCGGCCTCGATCGGGGCCGTGAGATAGGTCTCGACCAGCTCGGCGGACGCGCCCGGCCAGTCCACGCCGATCTGGAGGCGCGGCAGCTCGACCCGCGGCTTGGTCGCTAGAGGTAGCCGGCTGAACGCCACGGCGCCCGCGAGCAAGAGCGCGACGGCGCTGGCCCAGACCACAGCGGGGCGGCGGACGGTCCAAGTGATCACGGGGCCGCCCTCCTGCGCTCCTTCCATCGCTCCGTCACCGCGTACGCAGTCGGCAACAGGAAAAGCGTGACCAGCGTCGCGGTGATTGACCCCCCGATCACCGCTGCCGCGAGCGGCTGGTAGAGCCCGCCGCCGGCCCCGATACCGAAAGCCAGGGGGAGGACGCCCACGATGGTCGTGAGTGACGTCATGGCGATCGCGCGCAGCCGCTGCCGGCCCCCGAGGAGCACCGCTCGGTCGATCGACTGGCCACGCTCCCGAAATCGGCGAATCGCGTCGAGCTTCACGACCGCCTCGTTGTCGGCGAGCCCGATCATCACGACGAGGCCGATCAGCGAGACCGCGTTGAGGCTCTGTCCCGTGAGCCACAGCAGGGCGACGCCCCCCGCACCGGCGAGGGGCACGGTCGTCATGACGAGGAGGGGTGTCGTGAACGACGCGAATTCCCCGGCCAGGACGAGGAAAACCAGCGCTACGGAAAGTGCCGCCACGAGGGTCAGCTCAGAGGCAGTCCGCCGGCGCTCCGCCTCCGCTCCTGCGACAACCCAGGAGACGCCAGGGGCGGGCTCGCGGCCTTCAAGCGTGCGGGCGACGTCGCGCGAGGCGCGCGCGGTGCCCCCCCGCTCCGCTAGCGCCTCGACGACCGTCACCGGCCGCTGGTTCAGCCGAACCACCTCGATCGGTGCCCGCGTTTCCCGCACGGTGACGAGGAGACTCACTGGAACCCCGCCGACGACAGTCGAGAGCGCAGCGGCCAGATTCTCGTTCGAGTTTCCCGCGAGTCGTACGATGATCGGGGTGCGGCGGTCGGTCTCCCGCAGCTCGCTCGCTGTGAGGCCACCGAGCCCGCCCGCGAGCGCGTTCGCGACGCGCTCGACGGAGAGCCCCCGGCGCGCGATCCGGTCGCGCTCCAAGCCGAGCTCGATCACCGGCTGGCTGCCGCTGTAAGCGTCGCGCACGTCCACGAGGGTCGGCAGCGTTCGGAGCATGGCGCGCACGGTGTCGGCCCAACGCTCCGCCTCGTCGCCGCCTGGGGCGCTCACTTCAACGCGCACCACGCGGCCCCCCCGGCCGATCAGGTTCCCGAACTCGGACTGCCCGGCGAGATCGAGGGCCAGCGCACCGGCCGCGAGGTCCGGCACCGCCCGGCGAAGGTTGTCCGCGAAGGTGGGGGCGCGCCGACCCGGCGGAACCGGAACAATGAGCTGAGCCGTAGCTGCCGAGCCTGGGTCGGCACCGGCGAGCACTTCCTCGTCGGTCGCCGCGCCGACTCTCGTGTAAACGCTCGCTGCGCCGAGGCGGCGAGCCGCATCCTCGAGCCGCCCCACTTGGCGGGTCGTCTCTTCGAGCGCCGTCCCCTCCGGCAGCTTCAGCGCGGCCACGACCATGCCCTCATCCACCTGCGGCAGGATCTCTCGCGGCAGCCGCCAAGCGAACCACGCAGTGACCACCACCGTGGCGCCCGCGATTGCGAACACGATCCGCGGCCGCGCGAGGCTCCATTGCATGCCGCGCTCGTACCAATCGGCCAGGCGGTGGCCCGCGGGTGCGAGGTGCGCGCGCAGCCGGGCATACCATCCCGGAGCTGGGGGCTCGCCCGCCCGCGGATCGCGGTAGCCCCGCCGACCGACGGTGAGCACAGGCATCAGAGTCAGAGCGAGGATCAGGGAAGCCGCGAGGGTCGCGACCAGGCTGAGAGAAAGGTCCCGGAACAGCGCGGCGGCGAGGCCCCGCACGAATACGATCGGCCCAAAAACGAGCAGCGTCGTGAGGGTACCGGCGGTGAGTGGGCCCATCACTTCCTCGGTCGCGGCGCGCGCCGCGTCGATCGGTGGAGCGCCTCCCTCGCGGTGGCGGCCCGTCGCCTCGGCCACGACGATCGCGTTATCCACGAGGAGCCCTACCCCGAGGGCGAGTCCGCCGAGGGAGAGGATGTTGATCGTAACGTCTAAGGCCTGGAGCAGGACAAGCGACACGAGCACCGAGAGCGGCACGATCAGCGCGACGGCCATCGAGCTGCGTATGCTGCCCATCAGGAGAAGGATTACGAGCACGGCGAGTACACCACCCGCCACGATCTCCTGGGCGAGGTTGGAGAGGGCGTCGGCGACGAATCGCGCTTGGGCGGCGACCACCGTGAGGCGGACGTCGGGGAATTCGGAACGCAGCGTCGCGATCGCGTCGTAAATCTGACGGGTGACGGCGACGGTGTTGGCGGCGGCGTCCTTATAGACGACGAGCCCGAGCGCTGGGGCTCCGTCGAGGCGCACTAGGGTCTTGGGGTCTGCGGCGCCGAGACTCACGGTGCCGACGTCGGCGAGGCGGATCCCTGACCGCGCTGGGCCCACCGGGGTGTCGCCGATCTCGCCTGGGCTCGCGAACTCGGTCAGGGCACGCACAGAGAAGCGGAACTGGCCACGACGCACGGTACCGCCTGGGGCGCCGACGTTCGCGTCGCTCACGGCCTTCGCCACGTCACCGGGAGTGAGGCCCAGGGCGCGGAGGCGGTCGGGATCCAGCGCTATCCGGATCTCATCCTGAGGCGCGCCCACGAGGGCGACGCTCGCCACGCCGTCCAACTGCTCCAGACGACGCGCATGCACGTCGCTCGCGGTCCGCGCCAAGCTGCGCAGATCGCTGGCCCCGGGACCGGTGACCGCGAGAATCGCGATGGGCCGCTCCCCTGGGTCGCTGGTCAGCAGGGTGGGCCGCTGGGCGCGCTCGGGAAGGTGCGCGCGGGCGTTGTCCAACCGCTCACGCACGTTGAGCACCGTGGTCGCCATGTCCGTGCCCCACGCGAAGCGCGCGACAGTCGTCACCTGCCCGTTGCGGCTGACTGACCGGAGCTCCACGAGGCCCGGCGTCGCGGCAATGGCTTCCTCGATCGGCTCGGCGATGAAGCGCGAGACCTCGGGCGCGGCGGCGCCGGGGTAGGTGGTGCGGATGGTGAGGACGGGGAGCGTAACGTCGGGCAAGAGGGAGACGGGGATGCGGCCGAGGCTCACCGCGCCGAGCAGGACCAGGGCGAGAGTGCCGGCCACCGTGGTGACCGGACGACGCAGGGCGAGACCGGGGAGGGACACAGGACGTGCCTCGCGCGTAGAGCGAGACGACAACCGGGCTCCAAGCGTGAGCAATGTAAGAAGCGGAGCCTGCTAGGGCAAACGCAGCGTGGACCGTTCCACTTGCCTCAGCCTAGTCGCGCTTGCTGCCGCAGCGGGGATCACCGTGTCGCAGATGTTGGACGACGTGACCTGAGGTACCTCAGGCGTCGCCACCGCAGCCCTCCACACCAAGTCAATGACGAACTCATTCAGCCAAACCCCGCCGACACTGATTTCGTCGAAGGGTAATTCGGATCGCCGGAGGCTGCGCAGGTAACGTGCGCCGGAGTAGGTGCTCTCGGTCATCATCCCGCTCTCTCTACCCTGGCCAAGCTGTCACTTGCGCCGGTTGGTGGGTCGCGCATCAGTCCCGTCGCCTCCGATTGCGAGGCGATGCAGCTTGATTTCCAGTCGATCGCTCTCTTCCACGGACAGCACCTTTGCGCCGCGGAGGGGGAGGAGGAGCGGAACATCAAACTGCGGAGGGAACCAAGTCCCCGTGCGCCTCGAGTAGACGTATGTGACGATCGTGTCGACTGCTGGGTTGTCCAGCCGCGACTCGTAGGTCGTTTGGAATAATCGGTAGTCGCCGATACTGAACAGACTCGAGACGAGACTGAAACCCGCCCGCCCAGACGAGATCGTGACTCTCGTTCCTCGATCGGACAGGGCGATGGTTCGGAATGGACGCAGAGTGTCCACCCACACGCGCTGCCCGGTGCTGATCTGAAAGGCCTCAACCAGTTGGAGAAACTTACTTGATACGAGGACTTCATCCCGCTGCGGGTTGCACCAGATTCTCCCCTGTGCCAACAGATCTTGCGCCATCGGGGAAAGCGTTGCATCCGCAGAAGCGAACGAGCGCAACCGTCGTCCATCTAGGTCGACGACGTGCAGGCGGCTCCCTAAACGGAGGCCGTAGACTAATAGGTTGCTATCGGCCAAGACGCACATCGCCTCCGACGCTATCCTCAGCGAAAGTGTCCGCTCCAGAACGAGGGGGCTACCGGCGTGACCGAGAGCGAAGATTGTGATGCGACGGAGCGCTCTATCGAGCACCGCCACTCGTCGATCGGGAAGAATCGCAATCGATACCGGCTCACGGAACTCCCCGGGGCCTGACCCTCGGCGCCCGAAGTATCCGATTGGCCGCAGAAGTCCGTCAGTCACGACGATGCGAGGTGCGGAGGGATCGAGGATGAAGACGCGGCCTTGTGGGTCAGTCGCTGCGTCGGCGACTTGGCCTAGGTCGTTGAGTTTGTCGGACGCCGTTCTCGTAATTGGGCTGAGACGAAGCAGTCGCTGTGCATGCGGTCCCGTGCAGGGCACGGAGGTCCAACCCCATGCCAAGACAGCCAGCGCGGCCATACGTCGCACCAGAATCCCCCGCTGGCAGGCCCATTCAATGGTCGAAGCGCCGGCGCACCATGACCGCGGCGTCACGCGCCTCGCCGACTCCGGGCCGCCCGGCCTCCGCTATGGGCCTTTCGGATCAGCGTCTTCGCTGCACGCTGTCGTCACCGAGCAGCCGCACAGGCGCATCGTGTGTCAACGTCAGATGTCCCTGCACCAGCACCGTGTCGCCCGGCGCGACGGCAGGCCGACCAGTGACCGAATCGCGCACGATCTCCGTCTCCCGCCCGTTCGATCTGCCCGGCGTAACATACACCCACTCGGCGCGCCCGCGGTGGTAGCGGAAGACCAGCGGTCTCCCGTCCCGCTCGATCACCGCGGTTGCGGGCACGAGGACCCGGTCTGGTAACCGGATTGCCTCAAGCTCGATGTCCGCGTACATCCCGGGCCGGAGGACCCCGTCCCCGGTCCGCACCCGCACAAGTGCGCGGCCGCTGCGCGTGGTCGTGTCAATGAGCGGCAGCACGGCGAACACCCTCCCCGAGTAGGACCGGCCGGAGGTCGCGCCAAGCGAGACCACTGCCGTGGCGCCTCGCCTGATCAGCGGGAGATCGTGCTCGAGCACCGCGGCCTCCACCACCAACGACCCAAGGTCAACCACCGTCGCAATCGGGTCTCCCGCCGCGACGTGCTGCCCCGCCACCACAAGTACCTGGTCCGCGGTCCCAGCGAACGGCGCCCGGATCGTCGCGCGCTCGCGTTCCAGTTGCGCCCGCTCGAGTCGGGCCTGAGCGCCGTCCAGGCCCGCCCGCAACCGAGCGTTGCGGCGCCGCTCGACGGCCGCCGGACTGGCGTCAGTCGTGTCCTCCCCGATCAGGATGTCCCGCAGGCGGACGAGTGCGTCGTCGTACGCCGCCTGAGCCTCCCGTACCGCCAGGTCGAAGGGCCGAGGGTCGAGCTGCACCAGCACCTGCCCGCTGTCCACGCGGTCACCTGGCCGGACCAGGACGGCGGCCACGGTTCCTTGCGCTTCCACCTTCAGGTTCACCTGACGCCTGGCGCGCACCTGCCCGGTACTGCGGACACTCAGGACGAGGTCGCCGCGGCGGACGATCTCCGCCACCACAGGGATGGCGATCGCGGTGTCCGCCGCTGGCGTGGCAGCCGCCGCCTCGGGCGCGTCGGCCTGGCCGGACGCCTCATCACGACACGCGACGCCGCTGAGCTGCAACACGAGCAACAGCAGCGCAGCAGCGACCGACTTCAGCCGGCGCAACGCCTCCGGCGAACCCCGACGTGCGCGGCCCAGCTGGCGGCGGAAGTTCGATGGATCCCTGATCCCAACAAGACGCCGGGCTATGTTGGCGTGCAGACGATGCTGCGCGACGGCCTGCTCGTAGGCAATCAGTCGAATGCACACAATGAACTGTTCGACACGAGAGAAGCCGAACTCGGCCACGCGTTTCTTGAGGGCGACCAAGGGCAGACCGCACGCGCGCGCGAGATCCCTCGGCCTCCTAATGTCACGTGGCTCGGTGCAGACCGCGCGGACCAGAGGCTTGAGGGCGCGCAGTAGCGGCTCCTTAGCAAGCACTAGATCAGCCAATTCCTGCGTCGGTGAACCTCTGAGCCTGGCCGTGAGAGCTTTGGCCAGCCGTGAATACCCTTCTGTGCGCTCCGCGGTAGCACATGTGACGATCTGGACGGGCGGGTGCGCCAGCAACTTCAGGAACTCGGAGTACACGGCTGTGTCCTCTACGACCAGCCAGAGTTCACACCGGTCGACAAGGCCCCGTAGTCTGTCGAGGTCCACGGCACACGGAAAATCCGCGAGGTCGGCAACAATAGTGTCGGCCGCGGCAATCTCGCTCAAGCGGGGAAACGCCTCCCGGGGCCGCACATACGCTGCGGGCTCGAGCACCCTCGTCAGCACACGCGCCAGCCCCGAGCGCGCCCGACTGACCACGTGCACCACAGGCTTCGTGTGCGCAAGCGCCATTCTGCGCCCTCCGCGCGCCACACACGTCCTCCCCCGAGCGCTGTCCGGACCCCAGGTACGAAACGTGACGCCGGGGTACGAAAACAGCGCCGGGTATCAACCTGCTGCAACGTAACGAATCTCGTGTGGGTCTGACATCCCGCCCCCCTGGCTCAGCGGGCTTGCAGTACGCCACCACCCCACCGAACCTTCACGGTCTCAAGGGAGAACTCCCGGGGCTCCATCCGCTCGAGATAGATCCATCGCTCGGGACCATCATCGCGCTGGCGCCACAACCACGACGACCCGGACGTGCCTGCCGAGATGTCAACGGCGGGCGAAAATGTCCCATTTTCGGCGGCTGAAAATGTCCCACTTGGTGGGGAGGCGAACCGGCTAGGGCGCCCGGGCCTCCTGGCGGCGGTGGCCGCGGCGGGTGGGGGTGGGGTCGGGGCGCTGGAGCAGCTGTTGCAGGTCGGCGTGCTGGCGCATCCGGAAACTGTTGCCCCGGATGTTGACGATGTGACAGTGATGCACGAGACGGTCGATGAGCGCGCTCGCCATGACGTCGTCCCCGAAGATCTCGCCCCAGTCCTCGAAGCCTTTGTTGCTCGTGAGGACGGTGGACGCGCGCTCGTAGCGGCGGCTCATCAGCTGAAAGAATAGTTGGGTCCGCGCGACGTGGACTAGGTTTAAGAGGTTCTGGGGCGGGAGCTAAGACGATGTGTTCGTGCACTCGCTCCCCGAGTTGCCTCTACACGGGTCTTAGGGTCAGTGAGGCGCAGGGGACTGGTAGGGGAGGATGTGCACCTCGCCGAGCGAAGAATCTCCATCCATGAAGGCAACCGACACGTGAAGACGCCCTCAAGCGTTCGGGATGTGCCGATTCCTGAGCCGCTCGCGGAGATCCTCGCGGAGCATTTTGTACGCTGTCCAGCGGGTCCGGCGGACCCTGTGTTTCCGGGGTCACTTGGTGATTACCGAGCCCTGCGGCGCACCTGGCGTCGGATTTGCCGCGCGGCGGGAGTGCATCGTGCTACGCTTCACGACTGTCGGCACACGTTCGGTGTGCATTGCGCGGAGGCCGGCGTGCCAATCGCACGGCTACAGAAGTTGCTGGGCCACGCGACGCCCGCCATGGCGCTGCGTTACATGAAGCACGCCCCCGAAGCGTACTTTGCCGAAGACGCCCCCAGGGTGGCCGCGAGCCTCAGTGGGGAATTGGACCGGGAGCGGGAGACCCGGGCGACAATGGCACGGGCGCAGCTACATCGGGCGTGAGCCACGGGAAAAAAGTGCCCCCCAATTTGCCCCCAGTCGGCTTAAGGATGGTCAACTGTCGAACGGCGAGGGGTTGAGAAACTCCAAGAGCCCCGTCAAGTTACAACCTCGCACGGCGCCGTAGCCAAGTGGTAAGGCGGAGGTCTGCAAAACCTCTATTCGTCGGTTCGATTCCGACCGGCGCCTCTCTCCCCGCCCTCGGGGCCAGCGCCTCCCGCATGACCCGGTCACGAATCCTTCGTGCTATCTTCACACTCGCGGCATGAGCTTTTGGACGCCTGGTTCCTGGCCGGTACCGCGACCGGCACCCTTCACCCTCTGTCCCTGGCGGAGCCCAGAAGGAGCAGTCCCATGCGTCACTCCCTGCGTTTCCTCATGGCGGCGGTCCTGCTCACCCTCCTCGGCGCTTCCATGGCGTCGGCCCAACGGCCCCAGACCCGCCGGGGCTTCTGGATCGGCTTCGGCATCGGCTACGGCTCGGCCGACGTCTCCTGCGACGGATGCGGCAACGTGGACGCCGAAGGCGGGTTCTCGAGCTTCATCAAACTCGGCGGCACCCTGAACGACAAGGTCCTCCTCGGGGCTGACATCACCGGGTGGACCAAGAGCGAGGGCGGCACCACCGCCACCCTCGGCAACATGACGGCCGCGGTCTTCTTCTACCCCATGCCGCAGTCGGGCCTGTTCTTGAAGGGCGGCGCCGGGTTCTCGGTCTACACCGAAAGCAACGGGATCGAGGCCGATGGTACCGGCGTGGGGCTGACGGTGGGCGTGGGGTACGACGTGCGCGTGGGCGCGAACATCTCGCTCACCCCGGTTGCCGACTTCGTCTGGGGCTCGGTCGGAGACATCCAGGCGGACGGCGTTACGGCGGCGACCGGCTGGAAACAGAACCTCCTGCACCTCGGCCTGGGCGTGACCTTCCACTAAGAAGCGCCTCCTCGGCGCTCGACGTCGAACTCGGGAGCCGGAGTCCCGGCGGACTCCGGCTCCTTGGTTCGCGCATTGCTGCGCCGCGACCACGCCACGAGCCGTTGCGCCAACGCCTCATTCCCCGTTGCCGGCTGTCGCGATCCATCGACACCTGAGCCGCCAGGGAGGGGTCCGAGTCTTGCACGCAACAGCGGCGGAAAGGAGGCGTCACCATGCCGAGATCGTGGTCACTCTTCGTCGCCGCGCTCGGGCTCGTGGCCTGCGCCGAGGAACGGCGCGACCCGCTGGGCCCGCCGCTCCACCCGGCGGCCAGCACCATGCAGGAGGTCTCCCAGGACCCCACACCCGACCAGATGGCCGTGGCCCGGGTGGTCCCCACGTTCGGCGGCTACTTCCTCGACGCTCGAGGCCGACCCACCGTCTACCTCGGCGACGCTCGCTACCGTCCCGAGGCGGAGCAGGCCCTGGCCGGGTTCCTGGCCGACCGGGGGTTCACCGCCGCGGACCTGGTGGTTCGACAGGGGACCTACGATTGGATCCAGCTCGACGGCTGGCACGAGCAGGCCTGGCGCCAGGTCCTCGCGGTGACCGGCGCCGTGTTCACCGACATTGACGAAGGGAGCAACCGGCTGCGCTTCGGCGGGGTGGACCCGGCGGCGCTCCAGCGGATCCGGGACGCCCTGGCCCGGGCAGGCGTCCCGAGCGACGCCAGCATCGTCGAGCTGAGCGGGCCGATCCAACAGCTCGTAACTCTGCGGGACCGGGTCCGCCCGGTCCATGGCGGCTACCAGATCAACTTCGCCGCCACCGATCCGCTCAACACCGTCAGCTTCCTCTGTACGCTCGGGTTCAACGTGGTCAAAGGCGGCACCAACTCGTTCATCACCAATTCCCACTGCACCAATCACCAGGGCGGCACCACGCCGGGGACCGACTACTACCAGCCGCTCCGGGACCCGGACGCCGACCGCATCGTCAACCCGGAAAACCTGATCGGCCACGAGGTCGAGGACCCCGAGTACGACCCCATCAGTTGTGCCGAAGAGTTCATTCCCGGCGCGGTGTGCCGTTTCAGCGACGCGGCCCGGGCCGAGTACGCGGCGGGCCAGCCGTTCGCGCTGGGCCGGATCGCCCGAACCACCGCGCGCTACCAGGACCGCCCGCCCACCGGGGCGGTGCTCGAGGTGGATCCCAACAGCCCGTCGTTCCGGGTCAACGGCGAGCAGCGGCGGAGCGTGCTGGGCGAAGAGGCCAACAAGGTCGGCCGCACCACCGGGTGGACCTTCGGACCGGTGATCCAGACCTGCATCAACACCCTGGTCCTGGGCACGGTCCCGCCCATCATCCAGCGCTGCCAGGACCGCGTGCGGGCCGACGTGGCGGGCGGCGACAGCGGATCGCCGGTCTTCCGCTGGCTGGGCGGGAGCGGCAACGTCCGCCTGATGGGCATCCTCTGGGGCGGCAGCGTCTCGGGGGAGGTCACCTTCGTCTTCAGCCCCATGGGCAACATCCACATGGAGCTCGGAGACTTCCAGACGCACTGAGGGGCGGCAGGGGGAGGGAGCGGTCGCGTTCACAGACCCGGCCCACGCCGGGTCTGTTAGTTTTGACCGCCATGCAGGGCGCCCTCGACCCCGTCGCGCAACCCGAAGCGGCCCTGCTCCGGGTGCTGGTGGCCGCGCTCCTGGGCGGGCTGATCGGCGTCGAGCGGGAGCGGGACGAGACCGACCGGCCGCGCGAGCACTTCGCCGGGGTGCGGACGTTCCCCATCATCGCCGCTCTGGGGGCGGCCCTCGGCCTCATCGCCGGCGGCGTCGGCCCGGCGGTCGTGGCCGGGTTTCTCGGCGTCGCGGCGCTGGTCGCGGTCTCCTACGCCCACTCGAGCCGCGCCGGTGACGTCGGGGCCACCACCGAGGTCGCCGCCCTCGCCACCTACTGGATCGGCACCATGGCCGGCCTGGGCGCGTTCCTGCTCGCCGGGGCGCTGGGGATCGGCCTCACCGCGTTGCTCGCCGCCAAGCAGCGCCTCGAGGCCTTTCCGCGAGCCCTCACGCCCGCGGAACTCGAGGCCACGCTCACCCTGGCGGTCATCACGGTCGTGGTCTGGCCGCTGCTGCCGGACGCGCGCTACGGACCCTGGGGGGTGTGGAATCCGCGCGCTCTCTGGGCCCTGGTCGTGCTGGTGTGCGGCCTGTCCTTCGCGGCGTTCGTGGCGATGCGGTTCTGGGGTGCGAGCCGGGGGCTGTACGTGAGCGGGCTCCTCGGCGGCCTGGTGTCGAGCACCGCGGCCACGGTGTCGTTCGCGACCCGGTCGCGAGAGACGCCGGCGCAGGGCGGGGCGCTCGCCGTGGCGGCGGGACTCGCCTCGCTCGTGATGCTGGGACGCGTGGTGGTGCTCGCCGGCGTGGCGGGACCGGCGGTCCTGCCGCACCTCGGGCCGTTCGCGGGGGCGGCGGCGCTCGGTGGGGTCGTGGCCCTGGCGGCGCTGGCCCGGAGCCCCGCCCCCACCGGGGAGGCGGCGCCCGCGCTCGCCAACCCGTTCCGGCTCCGTGAGGCCATTCGGTTCGCGGTCCTCTACGGCGTGGTGCTGGTACTGGTGGAGGCGGCCGGCCGCTTCCTGGGCACCTGGGGCGTACTCGCGGCGGCCGTCGTCGCCGGCTTCACCGACGTGGACGCCATCACCCTCAGCCTCGCCGCCCTGGCCGGGCGCGAGCTCGCACCCGAGACCGCGGGGCTCGCCATTGCGCTCGCGACTCTCTCGAACACCGCCGCCAAGGCCGCGTACGCGGCCTGGCTGGGCCGGGGCCGCTTCCGGCGCGGGGTGGCGGTCGCCCTCGGGTCGGCGTTCACCTCAGGGACCGCCGCCCTCCTCCTTTTCTAAAGGTACCTTCAGCCGGTCTTCACGGGCCTTCATAAACGCGCCGCCTAGACTGCCGCACCACTCCCTGAGGAGAACCTGGTGCTGCGCGTGGTCGTGGTGATCGCGGTGCTGAGCGCCGGAGCCTGTGGCGGCCAACCACCCCGGCAAGGACAACACCCGGAGGGGCAGGCCGCCCTCGCGGCCACCGCGTCGGGGAGCGATCCCCGGGCCGAGCTCTTCGTTCGGAAGGGCTGTCCCCAGTGCCACTCGATTTCCGCCTTGGGGGTCAAGTCGCCCGCCGAGGTGGGGCCGGACCTCACGCTGGCCTACCAAGACGTCCGGACCCGCTTCGGCGTGAAGCTGGACGAGTTCCTGGCCAACCCCACGGGCACCATGCAGGTCGTCTTGAGTGCGCAGATCACCCTCACGCCGGCCGAGCGCGATTCCATCTACCACATCCTGAAGCGCCTCGCCGAGGAGCGCGAGGAGCACGCCGAGCGCTGAGGAGCGCCGCTCTGCCGGGACCAATCTTGGAGGCACTTGCCATGATTCGTCGTTTCCTTCCGCTCGTGATCCTCGCTCTGGGCGCGTGCTCGCCGTCGGGTCCCCGCGGCGGGCAGAACGCCCGGCTGGCCGACGCGCGCGAGGCGGCCCAGCGCACCTACGTGGCCCCCGGCGCGCTGGACGAGTTCTACCTGTTCTACAGCGGCGGCCACTCGGGGCAGGTGTACGTGGCGGGCGTGCCGTCCATGCGGCACATCGCCACCATCCCGGTATTCGCGCCCTACCCGGCGACCGGGTACGGCTTCGACGCGGAGTCGAAGAAGATGCTGGGAGAATACACCTGGGGCGACGTGCACCATCCCGCCCTCTCCAAGACGGCGGGCGACTACGACGGCCGCTGGCTCTTCGTCAACGACAACGCCAACAACCGGCTGGCGCGCATCGATCTGCGGGACTTCAAGACCAAGCAGATCCTGGGCCCGATCCCCAACTCCAGCGGCAACCACGGCTCGGCGTTCGTGACCGAGAACACGGAGTACGCCCTGGTGGCGAGCCGGTTTTCGATCCCGGTGCCGCAGGGCACCTACGCCCCCACCGCGCGCTACGCCACGGAGTACAAGGGCGTCTTGAGCGGGATCAAGATCGACAGCGTCACCGGTCAGATGACCATGGGGTGGCAGATCCTCACCCCGCCCTTCGACTGGGACCTGGCGGCCACGGGCCGCGAGATCTCGCGCGATTGGGCGGTGTGGAGCTCGTACAACACGGAGCGCGCCACCGGGCGGCTCGAGGTGACGGCCAGCCAGCGCGACCGCGACTACATCGTCTTCGTGAACTGGCGGAAGGCCGCCCAGGCGGCCGCGGCCGGCAGGGGCCGGATGCTGGGCGGGGTGCGGGTGCTGGAACCCAAGGACCTCCGCGGCGCGATCTATCTCGTGCCCCTGGCCAAGAGCCCCCACGGGGCCGACATCTCGCCCGACGGGCGCTACGTGGTGGGCGGCGGCAAGCTGGCGCCGTTCGTGACCGTCTACGACTTCGAGAAGTTCTTCCAGGCGGTGGCCGCCAACGACACCACCGGGAGCGAAGACGGCATCCCGGTCCTGCGCTACGAGTCCATTCGCGTGGCCGAGGTCCCGGTCGGGCTGGGGCCGCTGCACACCCAGTTCGACGACCAGGGATACGCCTACACGTCGCTCTTCGTGGAGTCGGCCGTGGCCAAGTGGAAGCTGGGCCCCTTCGACGGCAACGACTCGGCCCTGGTGGTAGCCAAGATCCCGGTGCACTTCTCGGTGGGGCACATCGTGACCGCCCACGGCGACACCCGGCACCCGGTGGGCCGCTACCTCATCTCGATGAACAAGCTGTCCAAGGGCCGGCACCTGAGCGTCGGGCCCTCCCAGCCCGAGTCGAGCCAGCTGATCGACATCACGGGCGACGGGATGACCATGCTGTACGAGGCCTACACCGAGCCCGAGCCGCACTTCGCCCAACTGGTGCGGGCCGACCTGATCCGGCCCATCGAAGTGTATCCCAAGGCCGAGAACCGGGACCCCAACGCGGTGTGGGCGGCGTCCGACGCCAGGATCACGCGGCGCGGGAACGTGGTCGAGGTGAAGATGTTCTCGATCCGGTCCTACTTCGCGCCGGGCGAGGTCGAAGTCCAGCAGGGCGATTCCGTGATCATCCACCTGACCAACGCCGAGCAGGAGCGCGACATGCTCCACGGCTTCGGCCTGGCGGGCTACAACATCAACGTGGTGGTGGACCCCGGCGAGACCAAGACCATCGCGTTCCGCGCGGCCAAGGCGGGCGTGTACCCGTTCTACTGCACCAACTTCTGCTCGGCCATGCACCAGGAGATGCAGGGCTACCTGCTGGTGAAACCGCGGGGCGCGGTCACCGCCCGGGCCGCCGAGCTGGGAGCCAACTGATGTCGCTGCCGCAGTGGCTGGATCAGGTGCTGCCCCCCCGGGCACGGCTCGCCGTGCTCGGGGCGGGGCTGCTCTTGGTGGCGGCGGCGTTCCTTCCGCTGTGGCAGATCACCATGTACGCCAACCAGTTCCCCGAGGGGCTTCGGCTCTCCATCTACAGCTACAAACTGGTCGGAGGCAACGGGGGCGCGGACCTCCAGGGCATCAACATCCTGAACCACTACATCGGCATGCGGGAGATCCACGCCGCCAACTTCGTGGAGATGCGCTTCATCCCCTTCGCGCTGGGCGTGTTCTTCCTGCTCAGCCTGCGGACCGCGGTCTTCGCCAAGGTCCGCGACGCCGTGGACCTCACGGTCCTGTTCATCTACTTCTCGCTCTTCTCCTTCGGGGTGTTCTGGTACCGGCTCTACACCTACGGCCACGAGCTGAGCCCGGAGGCGCCGATCCGGGTGGAGCCGTTCACCCCGCCGCTCTTCGGGCGCCAGGCGGTGGCGAACTTCGAGGTCTACAGCTTCCCGGGGCTGGGCTCCGTGTTGCTCGCGGGATTCGCGGCGGCGCTCCTCGCGACCCTGTTGGTCTCGGCCCGGCGGTACCGCCTCATCGGCAAATGATCGCGCTGGTGCTGGCGCTGGTCGCCGCGGCGCCGCGCGATACCCTCCGACTGGGACCCGGGATTCATCCGGGTCCGCTGGTCGTCACCCGGCCCACGGTCATCCTGGGCGCGCCGGGAGCGGTGCTCCGCGGCAGCGGCGTGGGGACCGTACTGGACATCCGGGCCCGGGGCACGGTGGTGCGCGGGCTCCGGATCGAAAAGAGCGGGCGGAGTCCCGATACCTACGACGCGGGCGTCCGGGTGACGGCCGACTCGGTCACGCTCGCGGAGCTCGTGATCCGCGACGTGCTGTTCGGCGTGTACCTGGCGGAGGCTCGGGGCGTCGTGCTCGACAGCCTGGACATCGAGGGGCCCCCGGGCGTGCGGGAGAGCGAGCGGGGTGACGGCATCTACCTCTATTACTGCCGCGGCGTCGTGGTCGGCCGGAGCCGGATCGCCCGGATGCGGGACGGGATCTTCTTCTCGTATTCGGACAGCGTCCTGGTCCAGGACAACCGGGTGGAGCGCGTCCGCTTCGGGATCCACTACATGTACAGCCACCGGAACCGCTTCGAGCGAAACGTCTTCACCGACAACGCGGCGGGCGGCGTGATCATGTTCTCCAACGGGCTCGAGGTGCTGGACAACGTGTTCGCCTGGAACGCCGGCAGCCGCTCCTACGGCCTGGTGCTCCAGCAGGCCACCGACCCGGTGGTGCGGGGGAACCTGGTGGTCGGCAACGGAATCGGGGTGTTCTTCGACAACGTGATCCGCGGCGAGTTCACGGGCAACGTGGTGGCCGCGAACTGGCTCGGGCTCCAGCTCTTTTCCAACAGCGAAGACACCCGCCTCACCGGCAACGCGATCCTGGCCAACACCTTCGACGCCGCGGGCGGTGGCGAGCCGGGCCGCTATCGCTTCTGCGTGGCCGGGCGGGGCAACTACTGGGACCGCGCCGCGGGGATCGCCGGGGTCGGCCGACCGGGCTACGACCTCGACGGCGACGGCGTGCTGGATGTCCCCTACCAGGCCGGCTCCCCGCTGGCGGAGCTGGCGCGAACCCGGGAAGGGCTGCGGCTCTTCCTCCATAGCCCGGCGGCGGGGGTGCTCGAGTGGGCCGAGCGAACGTTCCCG
>DATLXT010000106.1:0-3374 GCA_035575475.1 Gemmatimonadales bacterium
ATGCCGGAGCGCCATGGCCAGCAAGGTGGAGGAGACGATCTCGCCGGTTGAGAGGAGCAGGTCAAGTTCGCGGGCCTCTGGCTCATCGGTGATCTGGCGGGCGAGGGCGATGAGGTCGTCGGTGGTGTCACCCATGGCGGAGACGGTGACCACCAGGTCATCGCCGGCTTGCTTACGGGCGGAGAGCCGGGCCGCGACCTGCTTGATCCGCTCGGCGCTGGCCACGGAGGAGCCGCCGTACTTCTGGACAACGAGGGCCATCAGCTACTCCCTACCGCCCGGGCGCCCACGGCGCTGGGCCGGGTGATGATGGTGGCACCGCTGACCTCGCAGTGGAGTGCAGCCTGAGTCATCGCCTGGGCGATACCCTGCTCATTGCTTTCGGCCAGCGCGCAAATAGTGGAGCCGCCGCCGGAAAGATAGGCGCAAAGGGCACCGGCGGAGCGCGCCGCCTGAAAAATGGATTGCATGGCCGGAAAGAGGCGCGAACGGGCGGGCTGGTGCAACCGGTCACGGGTCGCTTCGTCCAGGAGGTCAAGCTGGCCCGCAGCCAGCGCGCCAACCAGCAGGGCGGTCCGGCCGAGGTTGAAGACAGCGTCCTCGCGGGACAGGTTCGCGGGGAGGACACCGCGGCTCTTCTGGGTAGGCATCTGAAAATCGGGGATGAAAAGCACGGCCCGCAAGCCCGATGGCAGAGAGACCGGCACATGGTGAAGGGTCCCGCCATCCTCCGAACGCACGATGACCTGCAAGCCGCCGAAAAGGGCCGGGGCGGCGTTATCGGCGTGGCGCTCGAGGGTAGCGGCGCGGGTCAGCAGCTGTTCACGGGAGAAGGGCTCGCCCAGGAAGGCGTTGGCGGCCAGCAGTCCCGCCACGCGGAGGACAGCACTGGCGCCCAGGCCGCGGGCCAGGGGCACAGCGCCGTCATAATCGACCGCCAGGGGTGGCGCGTCTACGCCGGCGGCCTGGTAGAGGTCCTGGAACGCCTCTAGGACCAGCCGGGCCGCCGAGCGCCGGGGCACCGGTGGTGGCGCATCGGCAAGGCGGCGGACGCTGACAGTGCCGCAAAGCTCCAGCGCCAGGCCCAGGCAATCGAAGCCGGACCCCAGGTTGGCGCTGGTGGCGGGCACGCGCACGGTGACGGATCGGAGGGTCATGGGAGCCCGGACGGTGTGTGCTCTGGCGCGGCGGGCCGCAGGAGGGAGTGTAGCACCGCGGCCCCGTGCGGGCAAGGCGGTGTACTGTTCCAGGACATGTGAGACAGCAACGGTCTTGCCATGTCAAGGGCAGGGATCGGTGAGGTGCGTCGCGACCGGGGGGCGCCAGGGCGTCCGATGCTTGAGCACGGCGTTCAGGATCGTCAGCAGCTTCCGCATGCACGCCACCAGCGCGAGCTTCTTCGGCTTGCCCGCCGCCAACAGGCGGTCGTAGAAGGCCCGGATGACGCGGTTGTGGCGGCTCGCCGCCAGGGCGGCCATGTACAGCACGCTCCGGACCCGCGCCCGGCCGCCCCAGACGCTCCGCCGTCCCCGCAGCGTCCCGCTGTCCCGGTTGAGCGGCGCCACGCCCACCAAGGCGGCGACCTGTTTCCGGTCCAGCGTCCCCAGCTCCGGCAGGGCGGCGAGCAGCGTGGCCGCCAGCTGGGGGCCCACGCCCGGCACGCTCCGGAGCAGGTCCTCCCGCTCCCGCCAGACCGGGCTGTGACGCACCGTCTCCCGCAGGTCGCGGTCGAGCCCCTCGAGCTCCCGCTCCAGCCACGCGATGTGGGCCTGGATCCGCGGCCGGACCGTCTGCACCGCGGTGCGGAGCCGGTTCTGCTCGGCCCCCAGCATGGCGAGGACCTGCTGGCGGCGGGCGACAAGGGCGGCGAGCGCCTGGGTCTCGGCGTCGGGAAGCGGGCGGACCGGGGGGCGGACCGCCTCGGCGAAGTGTGCCAGGACCTGGGCGTCGAGCGCGTCGGTCTTGGCGAGCTTCCCGGTGGCGCGGGCGAAGTCCCGCACCTGGCGAGGGTTCACCACGACGACCGGCAGCCCGGCCGCGGTCCTTCCCGGGAAGGACGGCCACGAGCGGCAGCTCGAGGCCACCGGTGGCCTCCAGGACGACCCGGGCAGGCCCGAGCGCCTGGAGCCGGGTGACGAGATCCTGGGTGCCCGCGGCGTCGTGGGGCAGCGTCCAGCGGTCGCCGGTGGGCCGGACGGCGAGGTCCAGCCGGTCCTTGGCGACGTCGATGCCAGCGTAGCGGGGGGTCTGGTCCATCGCAACCTCCTCGGACGTCTTGGCCCGTCCTTGCAGATGCGGGCTTGCGTGGCCCGGACAACGGTACGGGCTCAAGCCGGTGCGGGGTGCGGCGACCCATGCTGTCTCACGGCCTTGCAGGGCCCGGGAGGGGTCGGCCTGCCGCACCTGGTACGACCTACACGGAGTCTGATCGGTTCAACCACAACATACAAGGGGAGGGGGTGAACGAGGCGGGGCCTCGCTGGTAGGCTCGGTGTACGCAAACTAGCTCACCCACCAGGAGGTCCCCGCCATGCCCCAGTCTCGCACGCCCTGGCCGCTGGCCACAAGGGTCAGCCTCGTCGTCGCCTTCAGTGAGCTCCGCCGCCGGCACCCCGGCCTCTCGGCCCGCCGGTTCTGCCAGGCGACCGAGGTCCCGTACCCCACCTTCGCCCGCTGGTGGGCCCGCTACCGCCGCCATGGCCCAGCCGGCCTCCAGCCCTGCTCCCGGCGGCCACACCGCTCCCCGACCGCCCTCCCCGGCCATGTCCTCGACGTCATCCGCGCGGCCCACCGGGAGACAGGGCTGGGCGTCCGCCGGCTCCACGCGGTCCTCACCCGGGCTGGCCGGATCGCCTGCAGCACGAGCTCGGTCTACCGGGTGCTCCGCCGGGCCGGGGCGCTCGCCCGCCGCCCCCGGCGCCCGAAGCCCCGGTGGACCCGCTACGCCAAGGCCACGCCGGGGGAGCGGGCGCAGCTCGACCTCAAGTACCTGCCGGGCGGCCGCTACCAGCTCACGCTCATCGATGACTGCTCCCGGCTCCTGGCCGCGGCCGTCCTCCCCGCCCGCACCCAGGCGGCCGTCTGCGCCGCCCTCCCCCGGCTGCTCGCGGCGTTCCCCTTCCCGGTCCGGACCGTCCAGACCGATCACGGGGCGGAGTTCGGGCGGCAGGTCACCGCCTGGCTCCGGGCCCGCGGCATCCGCCACACGCAGATCCGCCCCCGCACGCCGCGCCTCAACGGGAAGGTGGAGCGGGTGCACCGGACGCTGGACGAGGAGCTGTGGGCGTGGATCGCCGGAACCCCACCGGAGACGTGGGCGGCCCAGCTCCGGGCGTACGTCCGGTTCTACAATGAGGTCCGCTTGCACTCGGCCT
>DATLXT010000107.1:0-9906 GCA_035575475.1 Gemmatimonadales bacterium
GGCTGCGCCAACCCGCGCTGGCCAGGGCCCGCATCTGCCGCTCGAACACCGAGCGCGCCACCCGGGTGACGCCCAGCTCGAGCGGCCCTCCGATGCGGTGGTAGCACAGCACCGGGGGCGGCCCGTCCGCCTTCCCCGCTCCGGGCGACGCGGGCCGCATCTCAGCGGCCCGTGCTGCCGAACCCCGCCTCGCCTCGTTGGCTCGGGGGCAACGCCGCCACGGGGCGCAACTCGACGTCCTCCACGCGCTGGAAGACCATCTGCGCGATCCGCATGCCGCGGGCGACGGTGACCGGCTCGGTGCCGAGGTTGATCAGCGGGATCATCAGTTCCCCCCGGTAGTCGGCGTCCACCGTGCCCGGGGAGTTGACCAATGTGAGACCAAGTCGCAGCGCGAGTCCCGAGCGCGGGCGCACCTGCGCTTCGTAGCCCGCGGGAATGGCGAGCGCCAAGCCGGTGCGCACCAGCCGGCGTTCCAGGGGACGGAGCGTGAAGTCGGGCTCCGCGCTGCACAGGTCGTAGCCCGCCGAGCCCTCGGTCTGGCGCGCGGGCAGGGGCAGCCCCTCGTGGTGCGGCAGCCGGAGAACCTGCACTACCGGCCGGCCGACCACGATTACACCAGGGTTTTGGGATCGGTGAGCGGCAGTCCGAAGGCTTCGGCCACGCCGGGATAGACCACCTTGCCCTCGATCACGTTGAGCCCCAGGAACAGCGCCGGGTCGGCGGTGCAGGCCCGCTTCCAGCCGTGACGCGCCAGGCGCTTGGCGTAGGGGAAGGTGGCGTTGGTGAGCGCCAGGGTCGAGGTCCGGGGCACGCCGCCAGGCATGTTGGCCACGGCGTAGTGCACGATCCCGTCGACCACGTAGGTCGGCGCCTCGTGGGTCGTGGGCCGGATGGTCTCGATGCAGCCGCCCTGGTCCACCGCCACGTCCACGATCACCGAGCCCGGCTTCATGAGCTTCAGGTCCGCGCGGGTGACGAGCTTCGGCGCCTTGGCCCCGGGGAGCAGCACGGCGCCGATGACCAGGTCGGCCTTTTTGAGCGCGTCGAGCAGGTTGTGTCGGTTGGAGTAAACCAGGTCCACGTTGGCGGGGAGCACATCCGCGAGATAGCGCAGGCGGTCGAGCGAAACGTCGAGCAGGGTCACGTGCGCGCCCAGGCCCGCCGCCATCTTCGCCGCGTTGGTTCCCACCACTCCCCCGCCGATGATCATCACCTCCGCCGGCAGCACGCCCGGCACGCCGCCCAGCAGGATGCCGCTTCCCCCGTGCACCTTTTCCAGGTACTTGGCGCCCTCCTGCACGGCCATGCGGCCCGCCACCTCGCTCATCGGGGTGAGCAGGGGCAACTCCCCCGACGGAAGCTGCACCGTCTCGTAGGCGATGGCGACGCTCCCGGACGCGATGACCGCCCGGGTGAGGGGCTCCGAAGCGGCGAAGTGGAAATAGGTGAAGATGACCTGGCCCTTCCGCATGCGCGGCCACTCGGGCTCGATCGGCTCCTTCACTTTGAGGATCAGCTCCGCCTGATCCCACACCTCCGCCGCCGTGGCGGCGAGGCGGGCGCCCGCCGCCCGATAGGCCTCGTCCCCGAAGCCGCTCCCCGTGCCGGCCCCCTGCTCCACCAGCACGGTGTGACCGTCCGCCACCAGGGCTTCCGCGCCTGCGGGAACGAGCGCCACCCGGTGCTCCGCCGTCTTGATCTCCTTCGGCACCCCGACGATCATCACGGCTCCCGAGTTTCCTGGTGTTGCGGGATGGTCCGGTCCGGCTACCGGAGGTCGGGGCCGAGCCAGGTCACGGTCTGGCGGTCGGGATCGAAGAACTCCGCGGCGGCGGCCGCCACGGCGTCTTCGCTCAGCGCCGCGACGTCGGCCAGGATCTGATCCAGACTCCGATAGGGCTCGCCGTAGATCTCCGAGCCGGCCAAACGATACATCCGGGCGGCGGGACTCTCCAGGGAGAGCATGAGCTGGCCCTGGGTCTGCTGTTTGGCCTCGGCCAGGGCCTCGCCCCGCAATCCTTCCTGCGCGAGCCGGGCGTACTCCCGGCGGATCGCCTGGGCCGCCCGCTCCGCGGTGGCGGGCTGGGTGCCCACGTAGACCCCGACCACGCCCCGCTGCTTGTAGAACGAGGTGTAGGCGTAGATGGCGTAGGCCAGTCCCAGTTCCTCCCGAACCCGCTGGAACAGGCGGCTGGACATCCCCCCGCCGAACACGTTGGCGAGCACCAGGAGGGCGTACTTGCGCGGGTCCGCGAAGGGGACGGTGTCGGTGGCAAAGACGATGTGGGTCTGGGCGCTGTCCCGCTCCCGGCGCAGCGTCCCGCCCCGCACCGCCGGGGGCACCGCCGGCGCGGCCGGCGGATCGCCGTCGGCGGGGGACCCCTCGAACCACCCCAGCCCGGCCAGGAGGTCCAGCAGGCGGGCGTGCTCCAGGTTACCCGCGGCCGCCATGACGCAGTTGCGCGGGACGTAGGCCCGCCGGTGCAGCTGCTGGAGGTCGTGGCTCGACAGCCCGGCCACGGTCTCGCGGGTGCCCAGGATCGAGTAGCCGTAAGGATGCTCGGGCCAGAGCGCTTCGGCGGCCAGATCGAAGACCAGGTCGTCGGGCGTGTCCAGGACGGTGTTGATCTCCTCCAGGATCACGTTCCGCTCGAGCTCGAGGTCGGCCGCCCGGAGGCTCGGCCGTCGGACCAGGTCGGTGAGCACATCCAGGGCGCGGGGGAGTTCGGCGTCCAGCACCCGCGCCTGGAAGGCGGTGGTATCCCGGGAGGTGTAGGCATCCAGCGAGCCGCCGCGGGATTCCAGTTCCACAGCGATCTGCTGCGCGGTGCGGCGTTCGGTTCCCTTGAACACCATGTGCTCGAGCAGATGCGAGACGCCCATCTGGGGGCGGGGTTCATGGGCGCTCGCGGTCCCCACCCAGATCCCCACCGCGGCGGAGCGCACGCTGGGCACCCGCTCGGACACCACCACCACCCCGTTGGGGGCGGCGGTCCGATGGATCTCCCGGTCGAGCCGGACCGTCTCCATTCAGCGGGAGCGGGCCGGTTCCGGCTTCTCCAGCAGCGCTTTCCGCGACAGCCGCATGCGGCCGCGCTCGTCCACCTCCAGGAGCTTCACCCGCACGCGATCGCCCTTCTTCACCACGTCTTCGGTGCGCTCGGTGCGCCCGTGCTGGAGCTCGGAGATGTGGAGCAGGCCCTCGACGCCCGGCAGGATCTCGACGAAGGCCCCGAACGCGGTGGTGCTCTTCACCACCCCTTCGTAGACCTTGCCCACTTCGGGCGTCTGGATCATGCCCGCGATGATGTCCCGCGCCCGTTCGCCGCCGTCGCCTACCGACGAGATGGTGACCAGGCCCGAGTCGTCCACGTTGATCTCGGCGCCGGTCTGCTCCTGGAGCGCGCGGATGGTCTTCCCCTTGGGGCCGATGAGGTCTCCGATCTTGTCCGGGGGAATCTGGATCGTGATGATCCGCGGGGCGTACTTGGAGAGCTGCGCCCGCGGGGCCGGAACGGTGCGATCCATGATGTCCAGGATGTGCAGCCGCGCCGCCCGCGCCTTCTCCAGCGCCTCGCTGATGATGCGGAAATCCAGGCCCTCGATCTTGATGTCCATCTGGATCGAGGTGACCCCTTCCCGGGTGCCGGCCACCTTGAAGTCCATGTCGCCCAGGTGATCCTCGGTCCCCAGGATGTCGGTCAGGATCGCGACCCGGTCTCCTTCCTTGATGAGCCCCATCGCGATCCCGGCGCAGGCCGCCTTCACCGGGACGCCCGCGTCGAAGAGCGCCAGCGACCCCCCGCAGACCGTGGCCATGGATGACGAGCCGTTGGACTCCAGGATGTCGGACACGATGCGGATGGTGTAGGGGAACTGTTCGTAGGGCGGGAGGATGGCCTGGAGCGCGCGCTCGGCCAGCGCGCCGTGGCCCACTTCGCGGCGCGAGGTGCCGCGCACCGGCCGCACTTCCCCGGTCGAGAACGGCGGGAAGTTGTAGTGCAACATGAAGGACTTGGAGGTTTCCTGGGGCACGTCGATCGAGTCGATCCGCTGCTCGTCGCTCACGCTCCCCAGCGTCACCGACACCAGGGCCTGCGTCTGGCCCCGCGTGAAGAGCGCGGAGCCGTGGGTGCGCGGCAGCACGCCCACCTCGCAGGCGATGGGGCGAATCTCGTCCGGGCCGCGCCCGTCGATCCGCTCGCCGCGGGTCAGCACCTGCTCCCGCATGGTCCGGTACTCGATCTCCTCGAGCACCGTCCCCACGTCCTTCGCGTTCTCGGGAAACTCGGCCGCCAGCTGCTCCTGAATGGTGGCCCGCAGGGCGGCGAGCGCCTGGGCGCGCTCGGCCTTCTCGGGCAGATTCAGCGCCTCCGCCACCCGCTCGGCCGCGAGCTCCTCCACCCGCCGAACCAGCTCGGCGGGCGGTTCCACCCGGATCCACTCCATCTTGGGCTGGCGCACCTCCGCCACCAGCTCCGCTTCCGCGTCGAGCAGCTCCCGAATCCCGCGCTGCGCCACCTCCAGAGCCTTGACGATCTCCGGCTCGGTGAGCTCCAGCGCCCCGCCTTCGACCATCACGATGGAATCGCGGGAACCCGACACGATCAGGTCGATGTCGGAGAACTCGAGCTGCTGGAAGGTGGGGTTCAGAATCCAGGCCCCCTCCACCCGCCCCACCCGCACCGCCGCGATGGGGCCGTTCCAGGGCACCTTGGACAGGGTCAGCGCCGCGGACGCCGCGGTCACGCCCAGCACGTCGGCGTCGTTCTCCTGATCGGCCGAAAGCACGTAGACGAAGACCTGCACTTCGTTCTTGAACCCCTCGGGAAACAGCGGCCGGATCGAGCGGTCGATCACCCGCGCCGAGAGAATCTCCTCGTCCGAGGGCCGGCCCTCGCGCTTCAGAAAGCCGCCCGGGATCTTGCCGGCGGCGTAGCTCTTCTCGCGATACTCGACCGTCAGCGGAAAGTAAGGCAGATTGGCGATCTGATCGGACACCGTCACCGCCGCCAACACCACCGTGTCCCCGAACTGCATCAGGCAGGAGCCGGCCGCTTGCTTGGCCAGACGTCCCGCCTCGAGCCGCAACGGCCGGCCCGCGAAACTGCGTTCCACACGCTTCACCATGGCAACCTGTCTAGAGCAACTCGTCCAATACGTCGAGCGCCCCGGTGCTCTTCCCGGGGCGCCCGACGCGACGCCGTGCGCTTAGTGACGGAGCCCCAGCTCCTCGATGAGCCGGCGGTACCGGTCCAGATCGGTCCGCTTGAGGTACTCCAGCAGGCGGCGCCGCTGGCTCACCATCTTCAAGAGCCCGCGCTGCCCGTGGTAGTCCTTGGGGTGGGTCCGGAAGTGGTCCGTGAGGCTGTTGATGCGCTCGGTGAGCAGCGCCACCTGGACCGGCGTGGACCCCGTGTCCCGGTCGTGCCGCCCGTACTTCCTGACCGGCGTCGTCTTGTCGTACATCGTCACGATTCCCTAATTCTCGTTAGCACAGTAAGTTAGAACCTCGCCGCCCGGCTGTAAAGGGCCGCCCGCGCCCCATGACCCTCCGCCCCGCCGCTCTCCTGGGCCGCACCCTCGGCCCCTACCGGCTGGATCGCCTGCTCGGCGAGGGCGGGTTCGCCTGGGTCTTCGCCGCCCGGGAGCCCGACGGCACCCCCGTGGCGGTCAAGGTGCTCAAACCCCGCTACGCCGATGACCCGCAGGTCGCCGCCCGCTTCCACCACGAAAGCGAGACCGCCGCCCGGCTCGACCACCCCAACATCATCCGGATCCACCGGGTGGCGCGCGACGGCGGCTACGCGTTCTTCGCCATGGAGCTCTGCGCCGACTCCCTGCGAGCGCGCCTCGCCCGCACCGGACCCCTGCCCGAGCCGGAACTCGTGGGCATCGCCCGCGACCTGACGGCCGCCCTCGGGTTCGCCCACGCCCGCGGGGTCATTCACCGGGACTTGAAACCGGACAACGTGCTCCTGCGCGCCGACGGCACCGCGGTCCTCACCGATTTCGGGATCGCTCGCGCCCTCTCGGGGTCCGTGGCCTCGACCGGTGTGAACCTGACCATCGGCACGCCGCAGTACCTCTCGCCGGAACAAGCGCAGGGCCGGCCGTTCGATGCCCGGGCGGACTTGTACGCTCTGGGCGTCACCCTGTATCAGGCCGCGACGGGCGAGGTCCCTTTCCGCTCGCACGACTGGTTCGAGCTGGCACGCCTCCATGTGGAGGCGCCGCCCTCGCCCCCGCGCCAGCGCCGCCCCGAGCTGTCCAAACGGTTCGAGCGGGTGGTGCTGAAGTGCCTGGCCAAGCACCCCGATGATCGCTACCCCGACGCGACGGCGCTGCGCCGCGACCTGGACGAGATCGCGCAGGCACATCGGGCCACGGCGGCGGCCGGCCGATCTCCGCCCGGCGCCGGCGAGATCGTGGCCCGGAGGCGCCGGCGCTCGTGGCCGCTGCTCGTCGCCCTGCTCCTGGGGGCGCTGGGGCTCATCGCGGCGGTGGTGACCGTGATGCGGTAAGCGGGGAGGCGAAAGGCGGGCGCGCCGGCTAGCGGAAGAGGCGGCGGAGCGCCCGCACGATCCTGGTTAGCAACCGCCCGTCCCCTTGGGGTCCGCCCGGCTCTCCCGACCGAAGCATGGCGGTCTCGACGGCGGTCCGGAGATCGGGCTCGAACTCTTTCGGAAAGACCCGGGCCCCCGGCCGCAGCGCGAACCCCGGACTGGCCTCGGCGCGCGTCAGCTCCACCCCGCCCGGTGCGGCCCGTTCGATGACCTCGATCACCGGCCGGAACGCCTCCCGCGCTGCCCTGCCGGCTTCCCGATAGTACCACCGCGTGACCGCGGCCACGACTCGCTCCGCCGGGACGCGGCCAGCCAGGTAGTCGCCGAGGACGCGCTTAACGGGCGAGGTTGCGAAGGACATCGTTCGAGATCGCCAGCACCATCAGCGCGATCAGCACCACGAACCCGAGCTGGGTCAGCCGCAGGCGCAGCTGCACGCTGAGGGGCCGGCCCCGCACCGCCTCGATGAGCAGGAACAGGACGTGGCCGCCGTCCAGCACCGGGATCGGGAGCAGGTTGAGGACGGCCAGGTTCAGCGAGATGAACGCGATGAACCCGAGCAGCGTCACCACCCCGAGTTGGGCCGCCTGCCCCGACAGCTGGGCGATCAACACCGGCCCCCCGATCTCCCGCACCGAGACCCCGCCCGTCACCAGCCGGCCCAAGAACACCACCACCTGGCCGGTGCGGTCCACCGTGTCGAGCAACCCCTCGACCAGCGCCCGCCCGAGGGGTTGTCCCACATAGACCACGGGCGGGTTGGGCTGCGCGCCGATGAACCCGGAGTCCACCGGTAACCCGCTCCGGGGATCGGCATTGCGCTGCGGCACCACGGTCAGCTCCACCCGCCGCTCGCCGCGCCGGACCACGAGGCGCAGCGAGTCGCCGGCGCTGCGGCGGATGATCCCGACCAGCTCGCTCCACGACCTGACGGTGTCGGCGTCGACCCGGAGAACGAGATCGCCTCCCTCCAGCCCCGCGCGGTGCGCCGGGGCCCCCGGGATTACCAGGCCGACGATGGGCGGGAGGCGGGGGGTGAGGGCCCGCCAGGCGGCGCGGCGCACCGCCGTGTCCCGGGGCAGCGCCACCACCAGAGGCCGCGCCCGGCCCGCCAGCTCGATGCGCAGGGTGTCCGGTCCCTGCGTCACCCACCGCTCGAACTGGCGCCAGGTGGCCAGGGTGTCGCCGTTGATTCGGACCACGAAGCTCCCGGGCTCGAGCGCCGCGAGGGCGCGGGCCTGAGGAGGGAGCGAAGCCGTGGCCACCGAATCAATGGCCAGCATGGCGGGCTCGGGGAAGGCCGTGGCGCGAATGCCGGCGTAGAGCACGTAGGCCAGGACCACATTCATGGAGACGCCGGCGACCATGACCAGGAACCGCGCCCCCAGCGGCTTGGACTCGAGGGTGCGGGCGGGATCGACGGGAACCGCTGCCGCCCCGCCCTCCAGCTTCCCGGTGAGCTCCTCGTCTTCCAACCCCGCCATCTTCACGTACCCGCCCAGCGGAACCGAGGCGATCCAGTACTCCGTCTCTCCTCTCCGCCAGCTGAGCAGCGGCGGCCCGAACCCGATCGAGAACCGCAGCACCTGCACGCCCACCAGCTTGGCGGCCAGAAAGTGCCCCAGCTCGTGAACGAAGATCACGAGCCCCAGCACCAGGATCACGACCAGGATGGTCACGCGCTCGCCGCCTCCCGGGCCAGGCGCCGGCCCTCGGCGTCCGCCGCCAGGACGACCTCCAGGCAGTCGGCCGGTGCCGGGCGGTGCCGCTGCATGACCCGATCCAGGATCTCCGCGATGCGCCCGAAGCGGACCCGCCCGCCCAGGAAGGCTTCGACCGCCACCTCGTTGGCGGCGTTGAAGACCGCGGGCGCGGTGCCGCCGCTCAGGGCCGCCGCGCGGCCCAGCGCGTAGGCGGGAAAGAGCTCGGGACGAACCGGCTCGAACGTCAACGCGCCGGCCGCCACCGGATCGAACCGCGGCGTCCCCGTGTCGGACACCCGCTCGGGGTGGGTCAGGGCGTACAGGATAGGCAGTTCCATGGTGGGGAACCCGACTTGCGCCAGGACCGAGCCGTCCACGAACTCGACAAACGCGTGAATCACCGACTGGGGGTGGACCACCACCTGGATCGACGCATAGGGGAGGCCGAACAGAAAATGCGCCTCGATCACCTCCAGCGCTTTGTTCACCAGGGTGGCCGAATCCACCGTGATCTTGCGGCCCATTTTCCAGGTGGGGTGCTGGAGCGCCTGCTCCACGGTGGCGTGGGCGATCCGCTCGGCCGGCCAGGTCCGGAACGGTCCCCCCGAGGCGGTGAGGATGAGCCGGGAGAGCTGAACCATCCCCCGACCCGCCACGCATTGGAGCACGGCGCTGTGCTCGGAATCCACCGGGACGATCTCTCCTCCGCCCTCGCGGGCCGTCCGGGTCACCAGGTCGCCCGCCATGACCAGGGTTTCCTTGTTGGCCAGCGCCACTCGCTTGCCGGCGCGGAGGGCCGCCAGGGTCGCCTCGAGCCCGGCGGCTCCGACCACGCCGTTCACGACGATGCGGACGTCGGGGTGGGTGGCCGCGTCTACCAGGCACGCGGTCCCGCTGCCGCCCGTTCGCCCCGTCCCCGTTGGGTCGGGCGTGGCGCCGTTCACCAGCCCCACGTACTGGGGCTTCCAGGTCCGGGCCTGGGCGTCCAGCAGTTCCGTGTTGGAGTGAGCCGTGAGCGCCACCACCCGGAAGCGGTCGCGGTGGCGTTCCAGCACCTTGAGCGTCGAACAACCGATGGAGCCGGTCGAGCCGAGGACCGCCACGCCGACCGTCATATCACCCCGTAGAACCGGAACAGGGCGGCCGAGGCCGGAATCACGAAGTAGAGCGAATCGAGCCGATCCAGCACGCCGCCGTGCCCCGGGATGAGCGCGGAGGAGTCCTTCACCCCGGCCTCGCGCTTGAGCAGAGACTCCGCGGCGTCGCCCACCTGGCCGATCACGCCCACTACCAGCCCGAGGCCGACCAGATGCCAGAACCCGAAGTGCCAGCCGGCGCGGTTCAGCACCAGGAGGCCCAGGAGGACGGCGAAGACCAGCGCCCCGGCCAGTCCCCCGGCGGCCCCGGACCAGGTCTTTCGCGGCGAAACCGCCGGCGCCAGCCGGGGCCCACCCCAGGCGGTGCCCGCGGCATACGCCGCGGTATCGCAGATCCAGGTGAGGGCGAGGGGAAGCAGGGCCAGGAGGAAGTAGGCCCCCGGCTCGCGCTCGCTGTTCACCCCGTGACGAATGGCGAGGAGAAAGGCGAGCGGCGCCGCGGCGTAGAGCGCGCCGAACGCGGTGACGGCCACGGCG
>DATLXT010000108.1:0-2956 GCA_035575475.1 Gemmatimonadales bacterium
GGCATCTGTTCCAGGAGCCGGACCGCCTCCTGCCGAAAGACGGTGCGCGTCTCCAGGCCGAGGTGCTCCGGCGCCTGCAGCTCCTTGGTCACCTGCTCCGTCGTCACCATGCTGTCGCTCCTTCGCCCCGGGAGACACAGACGCGCGATGCTTCTGCCGCCGGCTGCTCGCGGGACGCATCGCGCGGGGGGCGCGGAGCACCCGCCTTCGGCACCGAGCTATCTCTGGCGCAGCTCGCGCCGGAGACCTCTAGTTTTGCGGCCCCGGGTCGCCCCGGGTGTGCTCTTATCGGGCGGTTCGGTTGTCGTGAGAGCCTCATGGCCCTCCCGGCGGGGGGGAGGGCGAGTTGGGTGCCACGGCACCTAACCCGCTGCCATGTCGCAAGTTGGCCGGTTCCGTCGAGCCGGCGCAACGGACCCGGCACCTAGCACTCCGCGGTGAAGCGCCGGGAAGTGCAACGCCTTGCCCGAAACCCCTGGCCGCGGCAGGATAGAGGGAAACCCACACCCTTCCCGACCATGACCGACCAATTGGCCACCCTGCTGTCCGAGACCCGCCGGTTCCCGCCCCCGGCGGCCTTCGCCGCTCAGGCCAACGCCCGGCCCGACCTCTACCAGCGCGCTCGGGCGGACCGCCTGGGCTTCTGGGAGGACCAGGCCCGCGCCCTGGACTGGATGGAGCCCTGGTCGGCGGTGCTCGAGTGGAACCCGCCGCACGCCAGGTGGTTCGTGGGCGGGAAGCTCAACGTCTCGGCCAACTGTCTCGATCGGCACCTGAACGGACCGCGGCGCTACAAGGCCGCGCTCGTCTGGGAGGGCGAGCCGGGGGACCGGCGCGTCCTCACCTACTGGGACCTGCACCGGGAAGTGAACCGCTGCGCCAACGCGCTCCGGTCGCTCGGCGTCAAGGCCGGCGACCGGGTGGCGATCTATTTGCCGATGATCCCGGAGGCCGCGATCGCGATGCTGGCGTGTGCGCGGATCGGGGCCGTGCACTCGGTGGTCTTCGGCGGCTTTTCGGCGGAGTCGCTGCGCGACCGGATCAACGACGCGGGGGCGGTCTGTCTCATCACGGCGGACGGCGGCTACCGCCGGGGCCAGGTGGTGCCGCTCAAGCGATGCGCCGACGAGGCCCTCAAGGCCTGCCCCAGCATCCGCCACGTCATCGTGGTCCAGCGGCGCCCCGGGGGGATCGGCGACGAGTTCGCGGAGATCACGGAGGGCCGGGACCACTGGTGGCACCGGTTGATGGACCTCCAGCCCACCTGGTGTCCCCCCGAGCCCATGGACAGCGAAGCGATGCTGTTCATCCTCTACACCTCCGGCACCACCGGGAAGCCCAAGGGAATCGTGCATACCACGGGCGGCTACCTCACGCACGTCACCGCGACCACCCGCTACGTGTTCGATCTCAAGGAAAACGACCTCTTCTGGTGCACGGCGGACGTGGGCTGGGTCACCGGGCACTCCTACGTGGTCTACGGGCCGCTCGCCAACGGGGCGACGGTGCTGATGTACGAGGGGGCGCCGGACTGGCCCGAACGCGACCGGTTCTGGAAGATCGTGGCCCGCTACGGGGTGACGGTCTTCTACACGGCGCCGACCGCGATCCGGGCCTTCATGAAATGGGGCGACGACCTTCCCGCCAGGCACGACCTCTCCTCGCTCCGACTCCTGGGCACCGTGGGCGAGCCGATCAACCCGGAGGCGTGGATCTGGTATCACCAGCACATCGGCCGCGAACGGTGCCCCATCGTGGACACCTGGTGGCAGACCGAGACCGGCGGGATCATGATCACGCCGCTTCCCGGCGTCGTGACGACCAAGCCGGGCTCCGCCACGATCCCGTTCCCCGGGATCGTGGCGGAGCTGGTGGACCAGCAGGGCCGCCCGCTCGAGCAGGGGGGCGGGCTCCTCACGATCACCGAGCCGTGGCCGGGCATGCTCCGCACGATCTTCGGCGACGACGAGCGGTACCGGCAGACGTACTGGGACCGTTTCCCGGGCCGGTACTTCGCCGGGGACGGCGCCAAGGTGGACGAGGACGGTTACTGGTGGATCCTGGGCCGGGTGGACGACGTGCTCAACGTGGCCGGCCACCGGATCGGCACCATGGAGGTGGAGAGCGCGCTGGTGGATCATCCGGCGGTGGCCGAAGCCGCGGTGGTCGGGCGGAACCACGAACTCAAGGGCCAGGCGCTGGCCGCCTTCGTGATTCTCAAGGAGGGCCGGCCGGCGAGCCCGGCGCTCAAGGACGATCTCAAGGACCACGTGGCCCGCAAGATCGGGGCGATCGCGCGACCCGATGACATCTTCTTCACCGCCGACCTTCCCAAGACCCGGAGCGGGAAGATCATGCGGCGGCTGCTCAAGGACATCGCGGAAGGCCGCGCGCTGGGCGACACGACGACGCTGGCCGACGCCACCGTGGTGAACCGGCTCAAGACCCAGTACGAGGCCGAGGAGAGCTGAGCCTGCGAGGGAAGCGGGCCGTCCCCGGCCTGCACACCCCGACCTTCCTCGCGGGCGACAGCGCCATTGCGGTGGGGATCCGCCTGATGGCCGCGCTGGTGCTAGATTACCTGGGCGCCCCGTGACGGGGCGCCCGCTCGAGAGGAACCGACCGATGGCACGCCGCTTCGTCCTCGCCGCCGTGGGCGCCACGCTGGCCGCGACCCTCACGGCGCCGGCCAGCCCACAGGCCCCGCTCCCGCCGCCCCGGGCGGTCGTTTACAAGAGCCCGACCTGCGGGTGCTGCAAGAAGTGGGAGGACCATCTCCGCCGGAACGGCTTCGAGGTCGAATCCCACGACCTGGCCGACGTGAGCCCGATGAAGCGCGACCTCGGGGTGCCGAAGCCCCTCGCCTCCTGCCACACAGCCGTCGTGGGTCGCTACGTGATCGAGGGTCACGTGCCCGCCGCCGACATCCAGCGCCTGCTCCGCGAGCAGCCGCCGG
>DATLXT010000109.1:0-4624 GCA_035575475.1 Gemmatimonadales bacterium
GCGCTCACGCTCCCTCACGGCACCGTCGAAACCCCGTGCTTCATGCCGGTGGGCACCCAGGGGACGGTGCGCGCCCTTTCGCCCGCCGATCTCCAGGCCGCGGGCGCCGCGATGGTGCTCGCCAACACCTACCACCTGCACCTCCGCCCCGGCGAGGACGTGGTCGCCGCCCTGGGAGGGCTCCACCGGTTCATGGGATGGGATCGGCCCCTGCTGACCGATTCCGGGGGATTCCAGGTGTTCTCGCTGGAGGGGTTCCGCCGGGTGGACGACGACGGTGTCGAGTTCCAGAGCCACGTGGACGGCTCTCGCCGGTACCTGACCCCCGAGCGGGCGACCGAGATCCAGTGGACCCTGGGCGCCGACATCGCCATGGCGTTCGACCACGTGGTGCCGGGCGACGCCGACGAGGTCACGGCCCGGGATGCCATGGAGCGCACCTTCCGATGGCTGGCGCGGTGCGCCCGCCGGCACACGGCATTGTCGGCGAGCGGGCAACCGGGGGCGCCGTTCCAGACGCTCTGGCCCATCCTCCAGGGCGGCACGCACCGGTCCCTGCGGCTCGAGGGTCTGCGGAGACTGCTGCAATCCGGCGACTGGACCGGCCTCGCCATCGGCGGCCTGTCGGTGGGCGAGCCCAAGCCCGCTATGTACGAGGTGCTCGAGGCGCTGGAGCCGCGACTGCCGCCCGCCCGGCCCCGTTATCTTATGGGCGTGGGGTTCCCCGAGGACCTCGTGGCCGCCGTGGAGCGCGGGGTGGATCTCTTCGATTGCGTCGCCCCCACGCGGAACGGCCGCAACGGCTCGGCCTTCACGCCCGACGGGGTGGTGAACATCCGCAACGCCGCGTTCCGGAACGACCCGGGTCCGCTGGATCCCACGTGCGACTGCGAGACCTGCGCCACGTTCTCGCGGGGGTACCTGCGGCACCTGTTCGTGGCGCGGGAGCTCCTGGGGCTCCGGCTCCTGTCGCTGCACAACGTGCGGTATCTCGTCCGGCTGGCGGACGCCATGCGCGCGGCCATCCGGCGCAACCAATTCGCGCGGTGGGCCGAGGAGTGGCGCCGCCGCTATACCCGAACGGAACGCCCATGACCACGCACCCGCTCTTCGCCCTGCTGTTCGCGCCCGCCGGTCAGGACGCGGGCGGCGGCCTGCTGATCTTTCTGGTCCAGATCGGCCTCTTCATCGCGATCTTCTACTACCTGCTCATCCGGCCCCAGCGCCGCCAGCAGGAACAGCACCGCCGGCTCCTGGCCTCCCTGCAGCGCGGCGACCAGATCGTCACCTCGGGCGGCGTGGTGGGCGAGGTGATCCACATCAAGGACGACCACGTCACCATCCGGAGCGGAGAGTCGCGTCTCGTGATCCTGCGGAGCGGGATCGCCAACATCACCAACCGCACCGCCCCGGCCGCGGAGGCGAAGGGCGAGGCCAAGGCGGAGGCCAAGGCGAAGTGACGGTTCGCCAGTTGCACCTGCTGGGTTCACCGGTCCTGCGCCAGCGGGCGCTCGAGGTGGTCGCCGTGGACGACGAGATCCGGCGGCTGGTGGACGATCTGTTCGAGACCATGCGGGCCGCGCGCGGCGTGGGCCTGGCCGCCAACCAGGTGGGCGTGGCTCGGCGGGTGGCGGTCGTGGACGTGGGCGACGACGATCCGCCGCCGCTGGTGCTGATCAACCCCGTGATCCGCGACCGCCGCGGCACCCAGACGGGCGAAGAGGGGTGCCTCTCGATCCCCGATATTTTCGGCGACGTCGAGCGCGCGGCGACCGTGGTGCTCGACGCGCTCGATCGCGAGGGGCGACCCTATACCGTCGAAGCCACCGGGTTCAAGGCGCGGGCCATCCAGCACGAGGTGGATCACCTCGACGGGATCCTGTTCCTCGACCACCTGAGCGCGGTGAAGCGCAGTCTCCTCCTCGCCAAGTGGAAGAAGGCGCGCCGAGGTCAGACCGGCTACCTGAAGGAGGTCACGCCCCAGCCCGCGGGCGAGCTCTAGTGCGCGTGGTCTTCTTCGGGACGCCCGAGTTCGCCGTTCCCTCGCTGCGCGCGCTGGTGGGCGAGGGGTTCGATGTGCTCGCCGCCGTCACCCGGCCGGACCGGCCGCAGGGTCGCTCCCGGTCCACCGCCGTGGCCCCGCCCGTGAAGCTCGCGGCCCTGAACGAAGGCATCCCGGTGCTCCAGCCCGAGCGGCCCGTGGGTGAGGAGTTCTATGCCCGCGTGCGCGAGCTCGACCCCGACATCGGCGTCGTGGTGGCCTACGGACACGTCCTGAAACCCGAGCTCCTGGCCATTCCGCGCCGGGGCATGGTGAACGTGCACCCCTCCCTCCTTCCCGCGTTGCGGGGCGCCGCGCCGATCCCCTGGGCCATCCTCAACGGGCTGGAGACCACCGGGGTCACGATCATGCAGATGGACGAAGGTCTGGACGCGGGTCCCATCCTGTTCCAGTTGCCCACCCCCATCGCGCCCGATGAAACGGGCGGCGAGCTGGCCGACCGGCTCGCCGAGCTGGGAGCGCAGGCGCTGATCCAGGCCCTCGCCCTCCTGGAACAAGGCGCCCTGGTGCCGCGCCCCCAGGACCACGCCCGGGCGACCTACGCGCCCAAACTCACCCGCGAAGCGGCGCGCATCCGCTGGACCGAACCGGCCGAGACCGTCGCCCGTCAGATCCGAGCGCTCGACCCGAAACCGGGCGCCTGGACGGAACTGGAGCCCGGAGGGGAAGGGCGCGAGGTGAAGCTCTTCGGCGCCCGCCCGGTGGACCGGCGCGGGGCCCCCGGCGAGGTGCTCGCCGCCGACCCGTCCCTGGTGGTTGCGGCGGGCTGGGACGCCGTCGAGGTGAGCGAGGTCCAACCCGCTGGAAAGTCGCGCATGGCCGTCGCCGACTGGGTGCGCGGGCGAGGCGCCGCGCCCGGCCAGCGGTTCCGGTGAGACCACCGCTTCCCCGCCTCCACGCCATCACCGACGAGCGGGTCGCCCGGCGACCCGATCTCGACGAGGTGGCGCGCGAGCTGGCCGCGGGCGGCGGGGCGGACCTGGCCTTCCATGCCCGGGGCAGGGAGCTGTCGGGCCGCGAGCATCACGACCTGGCGTGCCGCCTCTCCGCCTTTCCGCCCTCGCTCCTCTTCGTCAACGACCGCCTCGATATCGCGCTCGCGGTATCCGCCGCCGGGGTCCAGCTCGGCCGGGGAAGCCTGGCGCCACCCGAGGCCCGGCACCTGAACCCCGCGTGGTGGATCGGCATGTCGGTCCACGACTTGGACGAGGCCCGGGCGGCGCAGGCCGCGGGAGCCGACTATCTTTTGCTAGGGCCCGTGTACGCCACCGCCACCCATCCCGACCGGCCCCCGCTCGGCCCCGAGCGGCTGGCGGAGGTGGCGGAGCTCGGGTTGCCGGTGATCGCCATCGGCGGCGTGACCCCGCGGGAGATCCCGCGACTGCGAGCCGCGGGCGCGTACGGAGTCGCGGCGATCCGGGCCCTGTGGGATGCGGTGGACCCCCGGGAGGCGGCACGGATGATGGTCCGCGCGCTCGGGTGACCCGCCCTTCAGTCAGGGCCGGGGTGGGGTGCGCCTGAGGACGGCGCGGCCGGTAAGGAGCGTGGACCGAATGGTGGACGTCGTGGTGAACGGAGAGCCCAGGAGCGTCGCCCCAGGGACGCTGCTCGATCTCCTGGCGCAGCTCGACCTGGATCCGCGCAGCGTGGTGGTCGAGCACAACCGCCGGATCGTGCGCCGGCCGGCGCTGGGAGAGGTCCGGCTGGCCCAAGGCGACCGGATCGAGCTGGTGCACTTCGTGGGTGGAGGGTGAGGCCATGACCACCGCGGTCGCGACGGTTCGGGATACGCCGTTCGTGGTGGGCGGGCGGACGTTCTCGTCCCGCCTGATGGTGGGGACGGGGAAGTACCGGGATCCCGACACGATGGTGCGGGCCATCGAAGCGTCCGGCGCCGAGATCGTCACCGTGGCGGTGCGGCGGGTGGATCTGGACCGCGCCAAGCGGGAAAGCCTTCTCCACTACCTGGATCCCGCTCGCTTTTTCCTGCTCGCCAACACCGCGGGCTGCTACACGGCGGAGGACGCGGTGCGCTATGCGCGCCTGGCGCGGGAAGCGGGGTTCAACGAGTTCGTCAAGCTCGAGGTGATCGGCGACCAAGAGACCCTGCTCCCCGACGTGCAGGGGCTCCTCGAGGCCACCCGGATCCTGGTGCGCGAAGGCTTCAAGGTCATGGCCTACACCAACGAGGACCTGGTGACCGCCCTGCGCTTGCAAGACGCCGGGGCGGCGGCGGTGATGCCGCTCGCGTCGCCCATCGGCAGCGGGCTGGGCCTCCTGCACCCGCTGTGGGTGCGCACCATCAAGCGGCGCCTCACGGTGCCGGTGGTGGTGGACGCGGGTGTGGGGACGGCGTCCGACGCGTGCGTCACCATGGAGCAGGGAGTGGACGGCATCCTCATGAACACGGCGATCGCCCAGGCGCGGGACCCGGTGGCGATGGCCCACGCCATGCGGTTGGCGGTCGAGGCGGGCCGGGCCGCGTTCCTGGCCGGCCGCATGCCGCGCCGCGAGGTCGCGGTGCCGTCGTCCCCTACGGAGGGGATGCTGGATTAGGACGGC
>DATLXT010000110.1:0-5931 GCA_035575475.1 Gemmatimonadales bacterium
CCCACCACCCGATGGCGTCGGACCGCCGCCCGTGCGCCCGCAAGGCCCCCGCCACTCGGTCCCGAATCGCCGGCGCCCCGGCCGGCCCCACGCCGATCAGCACGCAGGCCACCGGCATCCCCAGCCGCTCCGCTTCAGCCAGGAACTCGGCCGCCCGCCGGCGCACCCCGGCGGGGGTGTAGAGCCCGGTGGACTCGTCCACCAGCGCCGCGCCCCGCGCCCGCTCGGCCTCGCGCTTCACGCGCACGTGGGTCGCGAGCTTGAGCAACAACTCCTCGGGATCGAAGGGAAAGCTGAAACAGTCCCAGGCCCCGGCTCGGAGCCAGGCCAGCCGCTCGGCGCGGGAGGCCCCCGCCGGAGCGACGGCCAGGAGCGCCGTCTCGGGGCCCACGCCGGGCGCGCGGCGCAACGAATGGACCAGCGCCGCGGACTGGGCCTGTGCCGCCGCGCCCACGAACAGCACCACGTCGGGGGGACTCGCCCGCACTCGCTCGAGCGCCGCCTCCCCGCTCGCGGCGGTGACGACGTCATACCCCGCGGGCTCCAGGACGCTGGCGACCGCGCGCGTCATCGGATCGTCCTCCCCGACGAGCAACAGCAGCGCCCCGGGGCCCGCACTCCCCTGCGTCTCCACCCGTTCCCTCGTCTCGAGACCCGGCTGGTCAGTGAATGCCGATATTGCTTCTTACAAACAGGAAGGAATCGCGGCCGTAGCGCGGCCGCAATACTGGGAATCTCCACGGGGTACCCCTAGGGAATCCCCGCGCCAGGGGGCGATGAGCCCCTCTCGGATGGCGTAGCGCACCAGGCCGGCGCCGCCAGCATGTGATCCACATCACTTGCCTGGCGGTCAGCGAGCGGGTTAGCATTCCCCAACCCGCGAGCGCAGCGCCCTCCCTGCGCGGGAACCACCGGACCGCGAGGCTGGCATTCCCTCTCGGACGCTACGGCATCGTCCGCCTTTGATCCTGCTCGCCTCGGACCGCGAACCGTCCGCGACCGAGATCGAGAACATCCTGTCCCGCCATGGGCATACCGTGTTCCGCGCCCACACCGGGCGGATCGCGCTCGTGGCCGCCCGCGGTGCCCAGCCCGAGCTCATTCTGGTTGACGCGTTCCTCCCCGAGACCGACGGCCTGGCGCTCTGTCGCAGCCTGCGTGACGACCCCGAAGTGGGCCCGAGCCGGCCCATCGTCCTGATCACGGGGAGCCGGCCCACGCTCGCCGAGCACCGATCCGCCATGCGAGCCGGGGTCTGGGGGTTCGTGGTCGAGCCCTTCCATGCCGACGAGTTGACGGGCAAGGTGGACGGCTACCTGCTCGCCACGCTGGAGCTCGAGAAGACGGCGCCCGAGGGGCCGCTCTTGGACGAGTCGGGGTTCTACACGGCGGAGGGGCTGGCACGCCGGGCCCGGGAGCTGGCGCTCCAGGCGTTCAACCACCATGCGGGGTTCGCCTGCGTGGTCCTGGCACCCGCTCAGGAGCGGGACGCCCAGCGAGTCGCCCGCCGCTTGAAGGCGCTGGCCCGCCGCTCCGATGCCATCGGGCGGGTGGGGCCGGCCCAGTTCGCCATCGTCGCCCCCGGCACGGACGCCCGGGGCGCGGTGCTCATGGCCGAGCGGTTGGCGCGCGAGATTGCGGCGGAGGGTGACGGCCCGCCACCCCAGCTGCGGGCCGGCTACGACGCGGTCCCGAACCTCCGCCGCGCCCCCCTCGAGCCGCGACACCTGCTCGAGCGCGCCACGGCCGCGCTGGCCCGGGCGCGAGTGTCAGGAAGAGGAGCGTGGATCAGGGGATACGACTGAAAGGCGGAATGCGGAATGGGGAATGCGGAATGGGCGGCCATCATTCCGCATTCCGCATTCCCCATTCCGCACTCCCTATTCCCCATTCCCCATTCCGCACTCCCTATTCCCCATTCCCCACTCCCCATTCCGCCTTCCCAAACACCACCTCGACGCCGTCTCGCCGCAAGCGCCCCAGCAGTTTCGCCTCGACCCGCGCCGTCACCAGGACCACCCCGTCCGTCTGATCCTGCCCCAGTACTTCCCCGTCCCGATGGATCCTTGCCAGCAGCCTGCCGTCGGTCACCGGGACCCGGATCTGAGCCACGGGGCGCAGGGCCCGGGCGGAGGTGCGGAGGATCTGCCGTAAGCCTGCCACGCCGGGGAGCGGGACGCGCGCGGCGGGATGCGCAGGGCGGGCGGAGGTGAGCACCGCGTGGGGGTAGCGCTCCCGCACGCGCCGGAAAAACGCCTCGGGATCGGGCAGCAAGTCCGCCTTGTTGAAGACGTGAATGACTCGCTTGCCCTCGGGAACCGCTCGCCTCCCGGCTTCCGCCTCGCTCATCTCCGCCAACGCCGCGTCCACCACCTCCACCTGCTCCTCCCAGGCGGGGTGGCTCGCGTCAATGACGTGGAGCAGGAGGTCCGCCTCGCGCGCTTCCTCGAGCGTGGCCCGGAAGCTCGCCACCAGGTGGTGCGGCAGCTTGCGGATGAAGCCGACGGTGTCGGTGAGCCGGAAACGGTAGTTCTCCCCCAGGTCCACCTCGCGGGTGAGGGTGTCGAGCGTGGCGAAGAGGCGGTCCTCGACGAACACCTCGTCGCCCGAAAGGGCCTGGAGCAGACTCGACTTGCCGGCGTTGGTGTAGCCCACCAGGGCCGCATGGGGCAGGTCGCGGCGCCCCTGGCGCTGGTTGGCCCGGTGATGCGCCACCTCCTCGAGCCGCCGCTTCAGGGCCGAGATCTTGCGGCGAATCACCCGGCGGTCGGTCTCGAGCTGAGTCTCGCCCGGCCCGCGGAGCCCGATCCCGCCGCGGATGCGGGAGAGGTGGGTCCACATGCGAGTGAGCCGGGGAAGCAGATACTCGAGCTGGGCCAGCTCCACCTGGAGCTTGGCCTCGTGGCTCCGGGCCCGGGTCGCGAAGATGTCGAGGATGACCTCGGTGCGGTCCATCACCCGGACCCCCAGCGCCTGCTCCAGGTTCGTGCCCTGGACCGGCGAGAGGGGTTCGTCGAACATCACCAGGGTGGCGCGCGCGTCCGCCAGCGTCCCCTTCAGCTCCTCGACCTTCCCCTGGCCCAGATAGAAGTTGGGGGTGGGCGCCTCGATCCGCTGGTAGAGCCGGCCCACGACCTCGGCGCCGGCCGTGTCAGCCAGGCGCGCCAGCTCGTCCAGGTGGTCCTCTACGTGCGCGGCGTCGTCGGTGCCCTTCCGGGGCGCACCCACCAGAAAGGTGCGCTCGACCGGGGGGGTCACCTCAATCAGCGGTCGGATTCTCAACTCCGTCAGTCACCCAGAGAAACCTAACAGACCGGACACAGGTTCCAAGACGCCGGGGAGGGGGGAGGGGGGACGGGGGACGGGGGCCGGGGGGGCCGGGGGGGCCGGGGGGTGGACCGCTGCCCCGGGGATGCCTATTCGACCGTGACGCTCTTGGCCAGGTTGCGGGGCCGATCCACGTCGCACCCACGCAGGACCGCGACGTGGTAGGCCAGCAGCTGGAGTGGGACGACGGTCAGCACCGGGGAGAGCAGCGCCGGCGCCGCGGGCACCTCCAGGCGGTGATCCACCAGGCCCTTGAGCTCGCCGTTGCCATCGCTCGTGATCGCGAGAATCCGGCCGCCCCGGGCCTTCACCTCCTGCATGTTGGAGACCACCTTGCCGTACACCCGGTCCCGCGGCGCCACGAATACGACCGGCATGTTCTCGTCGATCAGGGCGATGGGCCCGTGCTTCATCTCCGCCGCGGGATAGCCCTCGGCGTGGATGTAGCTGATTTCCTTGAGCTTGAGCGCGCCCTCGAGGGCCACCGGGAAGTTCACGCCCCTGCCCAAATAGAGAAAGTTGCGGGCCTCGGCGTAGCGCTGGGCCAAGGCCTTGACCAGGGGTTCAGTGGCCAGAGCCCGGGTCACCAGCGCCGGCAGGGCCGCCAGCTGACACACCAGCTCGCGGCCGTCTTCCGCGTCCAGCCCGCGATGCCGGCCCAGGTAAAGGCCCAGGAGCAGCAGGGCGACGATCTGCGAGGTGAACGCCTTGGTCGAGGCCACGCCCACCTCGGGTCCGGCGTGGAGGTAGATGCCGCCGTCCGCCTCGCGCGCAATCGTGCTCCCCACCACGTTGACGATGCCGAGGACCCGGGAGCCGGCGGCGCGCGCCGCCCGCAGGGCTTCCAGGGTGTCGGCGGTCTCACCGGACTGCGAGATCGCGATCGCCAGCATCCCCAACTGGGGAATGGGCTTCCGGTAGCGGTATTCCGAGGCGTACTCGACCTGCACCGGGATCCCGGCCAGGGTCTCCAGGATCTCCCGTCCCACCAGCGCCGCGTGCCATGAGGTGCCGCAACCCAGCAGGGTGATGCGTTCGACCGCGGCGCATTCTTCGGGCGGGAGGTTGAGCCCGTTGAGTCGCGCCGACCCCTCGTCGAAGAGCAGGCGGCCCCGGAGCGTGCTCCGGACGCTCTCGGCCTGCTCCATGATCTCCTTCAGCATGAAGTGGGGGTACCCGCCCAACTCGATTTCCTGGAGGTCCCAGGCCAGGTCGGACACTTCCCGCACCCGCACGTGCGAGTCGGCATCCACGACCCGGTAGGAGTCGGGTTCCAGCACCGCGATGTCGCCGTCGTCGAGATAGACCACGGATCGGGTGTGCTCCAGCACCGCCGAGGCGTCCGAGGCCACGAACAGCCCGTCATCGGCGATGCCGAGGAGCACGGGCGAGCCCTGGCGGGCCACCACGATCTTGGCCGGCTCTCGGGCCCAGACCGCCGCGAGCCCGTAGGTGCCTTCCACGTGCTCCAGCGCCGCGGTCACGCGCTCCTCCAGCGTGTCGCCCGGCGCTTCCTCCAGGAGGTGCGCCATCACCTCGGTGTCGGTCTCGGTCACGAACACGTGACCCGAGCGCTCCAGTTGGGTCCGGAGCACGTCGGCGTTCTCGATGATGCCGTTGTGCACCACCGCAAGGTCGCCCCCGCAATCGGTGTGGGGATGGGCGTTGCGCTGGTTGGGGGCGCCGTGCGTGGCCCAGCGGGTGTGGGCGATGCCGCAGGTGCCCGGCACGGGCGATCCGTCGAGCAGGCCGGCCAGCGCCTGAACCCGGCCCGCCAGCTTCCGCACCGCCAGGCCGTCGGGCCCCACGACCGCCACCCCGGCCGAGTCGTACCCTCGGTATTCCAGCCGGACCAGCCCGCCCAGCAGCAGCGGCACGGCCTGGCGCCGGCCCACGTATCCCACGATGCCGCACATGGCGCAGCCATCCCGGTGCAACTTCGGGGCCACGGCCGGGTCGCCGGTTTCCCAACCGCCCCCAGCGGGGCGCGGCAGACGCGCTACAGGTTTGTCAGCAACCCTCGGCGAAGTCTCGGGCTCCTCACGCTCCCGGGGGGCTGGCACCGGGCTTGCGGCGCCCTTGGCAGGTTGCCGCATGGCAGGTTCCGCCCACGGCGAGGCTGGCCTGGGCAAACTCCGAGGGCCCAGCTTTGCCGAGACGCTCAGCCGGTCCGGAGTTGCCGGTCGCCCTGGTGGTCCATCCCGACGAGCTGGCCGTGCGCTCGCTCGAGAGCGTGTTGTCGCCGGCCGGCTTCTCGGTGTTGCGCGCCTACAGCGGCGCCGAGGCGGCGGCGCAGGTCCGGCGCCACCGGCCCGACGCGGTGATTCTGGGGTCCGACCTGGGAGACGCCACCGGGCTGGCGCTGAGCCGGACCCTGCGCGGTGACCCGGAGGTGGCCTCCAGCATGCCCATCTTCCTGGTCCATGCCGGACCCACCTCGCGTCAGGATCGGCTCGAGGCCTTGCGGGCCGGAGCCGACGACCTCTGGAGCCAGCCGCTCGACACCGAGGAGTTCGTGCTGCGCCTGGCCGCGGCCGCGCGCGCCAAGCTGGATGCCGACCGGGCCCGGAAGGCCGGACTGGTGGACCCGACGACGGGGCTCTA
>DATLXT010000111.1:0-12130 GCA_035575475.1 Gemmatimonadales bacterium
CGGCCCCCCCGCCTCCCCCCCTCTTCGAGGGGCCCTCCCCGGCAACCACCCGGGGAGACTATCGAAGCGGCCCCGGGCCTGAGAGACGGCCCCGCGTTTTTCGAGCCCCTGCCGCAACAGAACGCTCCGCCCGCGCGGCGCCGCCTCCCCTAGGATGGGCCCATGCGGCGGGGCTTTTCGGTGCCTGAACTCGCCATCGCCCTGACCCTGATGGGCCTGGTGACCCTCTTCGGCCTGCCCCGGGTGCGCGGCTTACTGGACCGGATCGCGGTCGAGCAGGCGGCCGGCGAGGTGACCATGACCATCTCCCTGGCCCGCCACCTGGCCATCGCCTGGAGTACCCGGGCCCGCCTCACCATCGGGGAAGACTCCCTCATGGTGGACACGCTGGGAGCCGAGGGGTGGGCCCGGTGGCGATCGCTGCCCGGACCGGCGGCCCAGGGGGTGAGGCTGACGGTGTCCAACCCCGTCGTCGTCTTCAGCAGCAACGGGCTGGCCTGGGGGCTTTCCAACACTCGAGTGATTCTCCGCCGCGGGTCGCACACTGAAACGATCACCATGTCGCGGGTGGGCAGAGTGAAACGGTGGTGAGGTGCAACGCTTCGCCGGGGTTGCGCGTCTAAGACGGGTGAGGGGTGGAGCGGGACGACGGGGGGAGGGGGGAGGACGGTGGCGGTCTGGGACGAAACTCCGAAGGGGGTCCTGACGTAGTCGCTGTTTGGTTGACTCAGGTGATCGCCAAGGGTCGCGGCTGAAGTGTGACGGCCACTTCACCCGACCGCCAGCCCGGGGAGCAGTAGGTGCCCCGGGTTTGGTTTTTGGGTGGCGGCGCGTTGCGGCGACGAGTTCTCAAGGGACCGAGCGGCGCGAGAGAAAAGTCAGGGCCTCCTCGAGCGTTCTCGGTCGGATCCCGAACACCCTTTCCATCGCGTTGTTCGGCGTGGCCGCCCCTTCGGTGAGCATCTGGAGCTGATCGCTGGTGATGGGTGCCAGCGGGCCCAGCGGGTCGCAGGCCCGGGCGGCGAGGCGTACCAGCGGGAGGGGCACGTGGACCAGCGGGCGGGGACGCCCCAGGGCGCGCCCGACGGCCCGCACGAACTCCTCATAGCTCACCACCTCGGGCCCACCCAGCTCGAACGTCCCCATGAGTTCCGCCCGCTCGGTCGCGATCGCGAAGGCCAGGGCTACGTCCCCTACCCAAACCGGTTGGATCGGAAACTGCCCGTCACCAAAGACCGGCACCGCGGGCAGCAGGCGGTGGAGCCGGGCCAGGACGCGAATCGGCACGCTTTCGGGTCCCACGATGAACGAGGGCCGGAAGATCGCCGCGGCGATCCCCGCGGATCGAACCAGTTCCTCGGCGCGGGCCTTGGTCCGGTGGTAGGGGGTGGCGTCGGGCGTGTCGCGCGCCCCCACCGCGCTCATGTGCACGAACCGGGAGCATCCTGCCGAGCGGGCGGCCTCCAGGACCGCCCGAGTCCCCTCGACGTGTACCGCCTCGAACGTCGCTGATCCTCGCTCGACGATGATGCCGACCAGGTGAACCACGGCATCGGCGCCATCCGCGAGTCTCCGAAGCGCCTCGGTGTCCCGAAGATGGCCTGATACTGTTTCGATGGTGGCAGAGCCGCGGAAGGGGTCCCGCTCAGGGCGACGGACCAGGGCCCGCACCTCGTGCCCCCGCTCGAGGAGCAGGCGGATGAGATGGCGGCCGACGAAGCCGGTGCCGCCGGTGACGGCGATCCTCACCTACTCCGGGCTCACCCCCTCGTCCAGGAACACTAGCGTCCGGCGCCGTCCCACCACGGTGGCCAGCGCCTCATAGACCCGGGGGTCCAGGGCGGTGCCCGACAGCTCGGCCATCCGCCTGACGGCATCCTCGGGCGCGAGGCGTTCTTGGTAGGGTCGGGAGGTGCTGAGGGCGTCGTACACTTCGGCCGCCCCGATGATGCGGGCCCCGATGGGGATCGCCTCGCCCGAGAGTCCGTCGGGGTACCCGGTGCCGTCCCAGCGTTCGTGGTGGCTGCGGACGTAGCTGATGATGGGGCCGAGGTGGTGCAGGGGTGACAGGATCTGCGAGCCGATGATCACGTGTTGCTTGACGTGCTCGTATTCCTCGGGGGTGAGGGGGCCCTGCTTGTTCATCACCGATTCCCGGGTTCCGATCTTCCCGATGTCGTGAAGCCGGCCGGCCACGCGGACCTGTTCCACCTCTTCGTCGCTGAGGCCGAGCTGTCCGGCGATTGTCGCCGAGAGGTCGGCCACCCGGGCGGAGTGGCCGCGGAGGTAGGGGTCCTTGGCCTCCAGGGCGTTGACCAGGGCCTCGAGCGTGGCGGTGGCGATGCGTTCCAGGCGCATCCGCTCGCGGTGCAGCTCGGCGGTCCGGGTGGTGACCTCCTCCTTGAGCCACTGGCTGAGCTGGCGGTTCTCCATCATCATCTCGCGGCGCCGCAGCGCCCGCTGCACCGCGCGCCCGAGATCGGCCAGCTCGATGGGCTTGGTGAGATAGTCCATGGCGCCGCGCTGCATGCAGAGGGCGGCGGAGGTGGCGTCATTGACCGCCGTCAACATCAGGATGGCGAGTTCCGGCTCGATCTCGAGCGCCTGGGGCACCAGGTCCACGCCCGACAGCCCGGGCATGCGGATGTCCGAGAGCATCAGCGCGATTTTGTGGCGCCGCAGCTGCTCCAGCGCCTCGTCGCCCGACCCCGCGGTGTAGACCTCGAACTTCTGCTGCACCAGATACTTCTTCAGGGCGCTCCGGATGGGCTCTTCGTCGTCCACCACCAGGACGCTCACCGGTCCGGCGTACTCAGCCACTGCCACCTCCTTGGCTCGTGCCACAGTACCAGCCGGGGGCGCCGTCCGCAACGTCCTTCAGGACACCGCCTTGCCGAGCCCGGGCCTCCGGCCCGGGGGATTCCTGCGCGCGGCCCGGTGGGTCGGTCGGCGCCGAGCCCGGGCCTCCGGCCCGGGGATCACGCGGCCACGAACGCCAGCTCCCGGAGGGTGGGCACGAGACCCGCTCGCTGGCCCCGATCCAGCAGTTCCCGCACCGCCCGCCGCCCCCGCTCGCCATAATCCAGCGTGTAGTCGTTGACGTACATCCCGACGAACTGGTCGGTACGCCCATCGTCCAGCCCGCGTCCGTACTGCCGAGCGTGGGCCAGGGCCTCGGCGCGGTGCGCCAGCCCGCAGGCGATGCTGGCGCGGAGATCCCGGGCCACGGCCCGGACCAACTCGTCTCCCAGGTCGCGCCGCACCACGTTGCCGCCCAGCGGGAGGGGCAGGCCGGTCTCCCGCGTCCACCATTCGCCGAGATCGGCCCAGAGTTGGAGGCCCCGGTCGGCATAGGTCAGCTGGCCTTCGTGAATCAGCAGCCCCACCTCGGCCCGCCCGGCCGCCACGTGCTCTTCGATCCGGTCGAACGGGACCACCACGTGGCGCACCTCGGGCTGGTAGAGCCGGAGGACGAGAAAGGCGGTGGTGAGTTCGCCGGGGACGGCCACCAGCCGACCGCGCAGCGCGGACCGGGGGTCCGCCGGCGCCGGCAGCGGGCTCACCAGTCGGGGCCCGTAGCCGTCCCCCACGCTCGCCCCGTGAGCGAGCAGGGCGTAGCGGTCCGCCAGGTAGGCATAGGCGTGGAAGGAAACGGCCGTCACTTCCAGCTCACCGGCGAGGGCCCGGCGGTTCAGCGTCTCGATGTCCGCCAGCTCATGGACATAGCGGCGGTCCTCCGTGTCGACGCGGCCCGTGGCCAGGGCCCAGAACATGAAGGCGTCGTCGGGGTCGGGGCTGTGCGCCACGTGGATGACGGGCATGCCGCAAGGCTACACGCGCCGACCGGTAGCGGGCAACCGGCAACGCCTTATCTTGGGTCCGATGACTCTGCCCTTCCCCGGCGCCGATCGGGCCAAGCACATGGGCGAGCTGCGCCGCGGCGATCAGCACTGGGACGTCTACCTCGAATGCCAGCCGGACGCGGACCTCGGGGCGGTGCGGGGGCGGTTGCACTTCGTGGCGCAACGCCGCCACCGGGTGACCGGCTGGATCTTCCTGGAATGGCAGGAGCGGGAGATCCAGGACCGCTTCGGGGAGTTCTCGGCGGTCGAGCTGTGGCACTTCGTGGAGGCGGTGGAGGAGGAGCAGGTGTCGTGACCCGTCGGTTCGGCTTTCTTTCGGGATTTGGTGGAGTGTAGCGGCGCTGCTGCAAAATGTGCGCCTTTTCCGCAGCAGTTTGACGAATCGGGAGGGCTCTCCGGGATCTTCCTCGCCCATTTTCTGCAACCTGTGCACGAAATGCTTGACACCGCGTAGGCCCTGCTATACCTTGCCGCATGCCTGCTAGAGAGTGCGGCGGATCAGCCGTTGCGAGCCCGGCGTCGCGAGCCCAGCGCCGGGCTCTCTGCTTTGCGGCACGCCTCGTGCACCCCTCTGTCCCCCGCGACCCCTGGAGGAGACCGACCCCATGACCGCTACGCTGGAGCCTACCGTCAAGCCCGAGGCCCAAGCCGGTGCCGTCGCCGCGGCGGCCGAGGTGGTGCGCCGCGCCCGCGAAGCCGGTGTGCAGGTGGTGGATCTGCGCTTCACCGACCTCCCCGGCACCTGGCAGCACTTCTCGATTCCGACGAAGGAGCTGACCGAGGATCTGTTCGTCGAGGGGATCGGGTTCGACGGCTCCTCGATCCGCGGATTCCAGGCGATCAACGAGAGCGACATGCTGCTGGTGCCCGACCCCGCCAGCGCTTTCGTGGATCCGTGCCTCCAGGTGCCCACCCTGTCGCTCACCTGCGACGTGGTGGACCCGGTCACCGGGGCGCCCTACACCCGGGATCCGCGTTACGTGGCGCGCAAGGCCGAGGCCCACCTCAAGAAGTCCGGCATCGCCACCACCGCGTACTTCGGGCCCGAGGCCGAGTTCTACATCTTCAACTCGGTGCGGTTCGACCAGAACGCGCACGAGGGCTACTACCACATCGATTCGGAGGAGGGGATCTGGAACTCCGGATCGAACGGGACCCAGAACCAGGGCCACCGGCCGCGGCACAAGGAGGGATACTTCCCGGTGCCGCCCGTGGACCGGCTCCAGGACCTGCGCTCCAAGATCATGCTGGCCATGCAGGCGGCGGGGATCGAGGTCGAGGTGCACCACCACGAGGTGGGCACGGCGGGTCAGACCGAGATCGACATGCGGTTCACCACGCTCACCCGCATGGCCGATCAGCTCATGATGTACAAGTACATCGTGAAGAACGTGTGCCACCAGCACGGCTATACCGCGACCTTCATGCCCAAGCCGATGTTCGGCGACAACGGCTCGGGGATGCACGTGCACATGAGCCTGTGGAAGGAGGACACCAACCTCTTCTTCGACCCCAAGGGGTACGGGCTCATTTCCGACACCGCGCGGTGGTACATCGGCGGGCTGATCGCGCACGCGCCGGCGATTCTCGCGTTCGCGGCGCCGACCACGAACAGCTACCGGCGGTTGGTGCCGGGCTACGAGGCGCCCATCAATCTCATCTACTCGCAGCGGAATCGCTCGGCGATCTGCCGCATTCCGGTCTATTCCCGGTCGCCCAAGGCGAAGCGCATCGAGTTCCGGGCGCCCGATCCCTCGAGCAACCCGTACCTGACGTTCGCGGCGCTGCTCATGGCGGGCCTGGACGGGGTGAAGAACAAGATCGAGCCGCCCCGGCCCATGGACGTGGACCTCTACGAGCTGGAGCCCGAGGAGCGGAAGCACGTGAAGAACACGCCCGGGTCGCTGGCCGAGTCGCTGGCGGCGCTGGAGGCCGACCACCGGTTCCTGCTCGACGGAGGGGTCTTCACGCCGGATCTGATCGAGACCTGGATCAGCTACAAGCGGACCCGGGAAGTGGATCCGGTGGCTCTGCGGCCGCATCCGTACGAGTTTTTCCTGTATTACGACGTGTAAGGGGAGACGGTCGGGGACGAACGGGGACGGACCGGGTAGGACGCAGGCACCCGGTCCGTCCCCGCGCGTCTCCGGCGGTCTCGGTCCGCCCTGCCGAGGAGTCCATGACCAGCACCGTGCTCAAGACCACCGGCGCCACCACGCGCGACATCCTGGACCTCTGCGAAAAGCGCGCGGTCAACTTCCTGCGCCTCCAGTTCACCGACATCCTGGGCATCAACAAGAACGTCGAGGTGCCCGAGAGTCAGTTCGAGAAGGCGCTGGAGGGCGACATCATGTTCGACGGCTCGTCCATCGAGGGGTTCGTGCGGATCGAGGAGTCGGACATGGTGCTCAAGCCCGACCTGGACACCTTCCGTATCCTCCCCTACGACGACGAGGGGGGGCGGGTCGGGCGGGTGATCTGCGACATCTACAACCCCGACGGCTCGTCCTTCGCCGGCTGCACCCGGCAGGCGCTGAAGCGGCAGATCGCCCGCGCCAAGGCCCTGGGGTACGAGATGATGGCGGGGTGCGAGGCCGAATTCTTCATTTTCCAGCTGGACGGGTCGGGCGACCCGACCACGGAAACGCACGACAAGGGCGGGTACTTCGATCTCACGCCGGTGGATAAGGCGGAAGAGATCCGGCGGCTGATCATCAAGGACCTGGTCTCGATGGGGCTCGAGGTCGAAGCCGGCCACCACGAGGTGGCGCAGGGCCAGCACGAGATCGACTTCCGCTACGCCGGCGCGCTGGAGACGGCCGACAATCTCGCCACCTTCCGCTTCATCGTACGGAACGTGGCCTACCGGCACGGCTTCCTGGCGACCTTCATGCCCAAGCCCATCTTCGGACAGAACGGCTCGGGGATGCACACCCATCAGTCCCTGTTCGCCGACGGCCGCAATGCGTTCCACGATCCCGAGGGCCGCTGGGAGCTGTCGGACGTCGCCTTGCACTACATCGCGGGGCTGCTGGAGCACGCGCGGGGCTTCTGCGCCGTGACCAACCCGCTGGTGAACAGCTACAAGCGGCTGGTGCCGGGCTACGAGGCGCCCACCAACATCGCCTGGTCCATGCGGAACCGGTCGCCCTTGATCCGCATCCCCGACCGGCGGGGGCAGGGGACCCGCTGCGAGCTGCGGATGCCCGATCCCTCGGCCAACCCCTATCTCGCCCTGGCGGTGCAGCTGGCCGCGGGACTGGACGGGATCGAGCACCGGCTGGTGCCGCCCGACCCGGTGAACAAGAACATCTTCGAGATGAGCTACCGCGAGCGGCGCAAGTACCGGATTGACGAGCTGCCCCGGGATCTCCACGAGGCGCTGGACTGCCTGGAAAAGGACCAGGTGATCCGCGACGCCCTCGGCCCCCACATCTACGAACGGTTCGTGGAAGCAAAACGGGAAGAGTGGCAGGAGTACATCGGTCGGGTCAGCGAATGGGAGCTGGAGCGGTATCTCGGCCAGTACTGAGCGCGCAAGGCGTAAAGAGCGACACCGTAAAGAGCGACGGCGTAAAGAGCGAGACCGTAAAGAGCGACGGCGTAAAGAGCGACACCGTAAAGAGCGACGGCGTAGGGAGCGACGGCGTAGGGAGCGACGGCGTAGGGAGGGGCGCGTGTCAACGCTCTGGCGGAGGGTTGTCGTATAGGCGGTTGAGCTGCTTGAGGACCGCCACGCACCGGTCCTCGATGGTGCGGCACTGTTTGGTTAGCTTTGGTTCGACGCGCCGTGTTACGCCGATCTGTGATAGCAACTCCTTTGCCGACCCTCGCGCGTAGCCGAGAAACTGTCGAAACTCGCCGACCGTGGCTCGACCGCAGGCCTCTGCGATATTTGAGGGGACCGACAGGGCGGCCCTGACCAGCTGGTCGCCGTGCTTCAAGGCGCCGGGGCCGCGCAACTGGCGGGCGAGGTCCAACACCCACGCGGCCAGCTCCACAGCCGCCTGGTGAACCCGCAGCCTCCCGATATGTGCTCGGAGCACCATGCGCAATCCTAGGCGCCAAGAGCCAGCGGCTCGTCACCATTTCTCCTCGAGGATGGGTCCATTTTCCGCACCCCGACCGCCGCTTCCGGTCTCGCTCCTTACGCCGTCGCTCCTTACGCCGTCGCTCCCTACGCCGTCGCTCCCTACGCCGTCGCTCCCTACGCCGTCGCTCCCTACGCCGTCGCTCCCTACGCCGTCGCTCCCTACGCCGTCGCTCTTTACGGTGTCGCTCCTCACGCTTTGCGCGCTCTGGGGATGCGACCCCCTCCAGCGGCCCGGTGACACGACGGGCGAGCAGTCCGCCGCCCGCTGGGAGTGGCGCGGCCGGCTGGTGGTCGAGACCGACTCGCTCCTGACCCTGGTCCGGCTTCGCATCGATACCACGGCCCTCGCCGAGCGCCACGACGTGCTCCTCGCCCGCTTCGATTTCGACCCCTCCGCGGGCGCGGGCGACGAGTACGCCCTCACGGTCGCCCTCGACTTGGGCCCGGTGCGGGACCTGCCCTTGAACCGGCCGCTGCCCCTCGGCCCCCCGCCCGCCCGCATTCCGGCCTACGCCACCGTCAGCCGGTTGGGGACACCGCTCCGGCCCGACTCGGTGCGCGGCACCTTCCTGCTCGCCCAGCGGGGCCTGCGCCAGCTCACCGGACGCATCGACGCGACTCTCTATTTCACGGCGTGGGAGGACCCGACCCAACACGCCGCCTACGAGTTGCGGCAGAAGATCTTCGGGGTGAAATGACGGTGGCCCGGCCGGGCGGGCGGGGCGGTGGCTGGGGGGGTCTGGTCGCGCTGCTCGTGGCCGCGCTGCCGACCGCCAGCCTCGTGGCCCAGGCGTCGCCGCCCGGCCAGCGGATCGACACCATCGTCATCCACAACGCCAACGTATTCGACGAGTCGTGGGACGGGCCGGCGTTCCTGGGGCGGCTGGCCAACGCGCTGCATGTGACCACCCGAGCGTCCGTCATCCGGCGGACCCTGCTGCTGGACGCGGGCGACCCCTACGACTCCGCCCGGGTGGCCGAGAGCGAGCGGGCGCTCCGGGCCCTCAACGTGTTCCGGTCGGTCCGGACGGACACCGCGCGCCTGGGCCCGCGCCTCGCCCTGCGGGTGACGACCGCCGACGGCTGGAGCACCAAACCGCAGGCCGGCTTCTCCACCGCGGCGGGCGACGAGACCTGGCAGCTGGGACTGGTGGAAGAGAACTTCCTCGGCCTCGCCACCACGCTCACCGCCGCCTACAGCCGCACGCCCGATCGGGACGTCCTCGAGTTCCAGTACCTGGCCCCGCACTTCGGATTTCGGCGGGCGGCCCTGCTGCTCGAGTACTCGGACCGCTCGGACGGACGGCGCGGGGGGTGGCGCTACGGCGTGCCGTTCTATCAGACCGCCGCGCGGTGGGCCCTGTGGCTCTCGGGGGAGGCCGCGAACGAGCGGGTGCTGGTGTTCCGCGACGGGCGTGCCGACACCGCGCGAGCGCCCTCGGGCGGCTTCGCCCGGAGGGCCCTCCGCTTCGGCCTCTCGGGCGGCGTGGCGCTGCGTGCCACTTCCCGGGACTACCTGCGCCTCTGGGGGACGCTCGTGTGGCGGCGCGAAGACTTCGACCCGACCTCGGTGCGCGCGCGCTCGGTGTTCGCCGAGGCGGGCGTGGGGGTCGAGCTCGGGCACAGCCGGTTCCGAGTGCTGGAGCACTTCAACTCCTACGCCCGCCGGGAGGACGTGGACCTGTCGCAGGTGCTGCGCGTGGGCGTCTGGGCCGCGCCGCGGGCCTGGGGGTACCCGGCGGAGCGAGCGGGGCTGGGCCCGGAGCTCGCGGGTCAGTTCACCGCGGTGTGGCCCCGGGGATTCGCCGCCCTGCGGGGGCAAGCCTCGGGCGTCCTGACCGCCTCCGGGCTCGACTCGGCGCGGGTGCGGGCCAGCCTGACGGTGGCGGACCAGAACCTGCCCCGGCAGACCTGGGTGCTGTTTCTCGAGGGGGGCGTGGCTCGGGGTCCCAAGCCGGGCGGCGAGTTCGATCCCTGGATGGAGCAGCGGGGCCCGCGGCTCTTCGGGGCGCACGCCTTCACCGGCACGCGCCTGCTCTGGGGCACGGTCGAAAATCGGATCCTCCTGGCCGACAATGTGTGGGGGCTCGTGGGGGTGGGCCTCGCGCCGTTCCTCGATTACGGCGGAGCCTGGTACGCCGACCAGCGGCCCCGGCTGGGCGGCAACGTGGGGTTGTCGCTCCGCCTGGGCCCCACCCGCTCGGTGCGCGCCGAGGCGGGGGAGATCGCCGTGGGGGTGCGGTTCGGGCGGGGGTGGGGCGACGGGCCCTGGGCCGTGGCGGTGCGGAAGGGGTTCGTGTTCTGACCTGAATCGCGGCGACCCGCCGGGCCCCCCTTGCGGCCTGGGACACGGTCTAATATTGTTCCGGCTCCATAATTGACCGCGGTCATATTTATACCCGTTCCAGGACAAGACCGATGACGGAAGCGGTGCTCTCGCGTCGCGAGCGCAAGAAAGAAGAGACCAAAGAGCGGATCCTCGAAGCCGCCTTCGCGCTCTTCCGCAAGCAGGGGGTCGAGGCCACGACGGTCGAGCAGATCTGCGAGAAGGCCGACGTCGCCAAGGGCACCTTCTTCAACTACTTCCCGCACAAAGAAGCGGTGTTCGGCTACCTCTCGGAGAAGTGGGTGACCGAGGCCGAGCAGAAGATCGGCGACATCCTGGCCAAGGGCACGCCGGCCTGGAAGAAGCTGCGCGACGTGTTCATCGAGTTCGCGAGCTTCTACGAGGAAGAGCGGGAGCTGTCCAGGCACATGGTGGCGGAGTGGACCCGTCACATGCACGACCCCGAGGACGAGTGCTGCCGCCGCTGGGAACGCCTCGGAGTGCACGTCGTCCGCCAGCTCCAGCAGAAGGGCGAGGTGCGTGCCGACGTGCCCGCCGAGCGCGTCAGCCGGGTGTTCGAGGACGTCTATCACGGCACCATCATGATGTGGCTGGCGCTGCCGGAGCCGCCGTTCCGGCTCCGGGACGAGCTGCGCAAGCGCCTGACCCTCGTGATGGAAGGGCTCGCCCCGCGGGCCGGGGAGGCGCGATGAACTGGCTTCTCGTGGCCGCGGTCGTCGCCGCGCAGGCCCCGGCGGACACGCTGCGGCTGACGCTCGAGGCGGCCGTCGAGCAGGCGCTCCTGAAGAGCGAGGAAGTTCGGCTCGCGCGGGCCGACGTGCTCGAAGCGCGCGGCCAGGTGCGGGAGGCCTTCGCGGCCGCCCTGCCCCAGGTGACGGGGTCGCTGGTGTACACCCGGCAGTTCGCCTCGATTTTCGAGGGGTTCGGCGGCGACACCACGCTGAGCCCGATCTTCGCCAACAGCCCGTTCGGCGCGGCCAACCAGTGGAACCTCCAGATCGAAGCCCGCCAGACCCTGTGGTCGGGCGGGAAGGTGGGGGCCGGCCTGACCGCCGCCCGCGCGTATCGCCTGGCCGCCGAGGCCCGGGCGCGGGAAGCGGAGGCCGAACTGGTGTTCCGGGTGAAGCAGGCCTATCTCGAGGCGGCGACCGCCCAGCGGCTGTACGAGGTGGCGGCGGCCAACCTGGATCTGGCCAGGGAGCAGCTCCGCCAGGTGCGGCTCTATCGCGAGGCGGGGACCCGGGCGGAGTACGATCTCCTGCGGGCCCGGGTGGACGCGGCCAATCAGGAGCCGGCGGTGGTGGCGGCGCGCAACGCCTACGAGCTCGCCCTGATCGAACTGCGGCGTCTGGTGAACCTCCCGGCCCACCAGCCGCTGGTGCTGGCCACGCCGCTGGTGGCGCCGGACGGCACCGTGCCGGTGGTGGTCGAGGCCGGGCCGGCCCCGGCCGGGCGGGCCGCGGTGGCGGCGGCCGAGGCGAACGTGCGGGTGCAGGAGCAGGCGGTGCGGGCGGCCCGCGCCGATCGCCTGCCCACGCTGTCCATCGGCACCACGTACCAGGAGCAGGCGTTCCCCCAGGACGGCTCGCCCTTCGGCGCCGAGTTCCGGCGCAACTGGAACGCCGAAGTGCGGCTGTCGTTTCCCATCTTCCTGGGTTTCCGCACGGTCGGCGCGGTCGAGCGCGCCCGGGCGGGGCTGGAACGGGCGCGGGCCCAGCGCGACCAGCTGGAGGAGCAGGTGGCGCTGGACGTGGCGCGGGCCCGGGCCGAGCTGGCGCGGACCTACGCGCTGCTGGCCGCCCGGCGGGAAACGGTGCGGCAGGCCGA
>DATLXT010000112.1:0-13480 GCA_035575475.1 Gemmatimonadales bacterium
CTCGTTCCGGAGAATCTCGTCCACCGGGCGGTCCAGCTCGCGCAGCGTCTGCGCGGCCCGCCGGTAGGCCCGCACCCGAAACGGGTTGGCACCCTGCTGCTCCAGCAGGCGGGCGACTTCGTCCAGCCGGGCGGCGACCTGGGCGTTGGGCGGGAGCGGAAGGGCCATGGCGGCTCTCTTCTACCCGGTCGCCGCCGCCGGCGCGGCGTTCCGGCGCGGGGGGGCCTCGGCCTTGGCGGCCGGAGCCCGCGCGGTCGGCACCACCAGCAGGGAGGTCGGCAGCCGGTCGAGGAGCCGTTCCGTCACGCTCCCGATGAGCGCGCGCTCGGCCCAGCCCTTGCCGTGGGAACCGACCACCAGCAGGTCGGCCGACCATTCCGCTGCTTCATCCGAGAGAGCGGCGGCCGGCGTCCCGTGGCGGAGCACGGTCTCGGCCTTGGGGTGCCGGATGCTGGACCACACCTCGCGGCGCACGTGCTCTTCGAACAGGGCCGCATAGGCGCTCAGGTCCGGGGTCGGGAGCTGCGGCACCGCCGGCAGGGGCTCCAGCACCGTCACCACGCGCAGGTCGGCGTCGAACAGCTTGGCGTAGCGCTGTGCCGCCTCCAGCGTCGGGACGGCGGCGCCCGACAGGTCCACCGCGGCGAGGACTCGGCGGACCGGCCCGGGCCCGCCGCGCGTCACCAGGACCGGGACCTCCAGCGTGCGGATGGCATTGTGAGCCGTGCTTCCGCCGAACCATCGGCCCAGCAAGGAATGGCGCTTGCCGCCCAGGACGACCAGTTCCGCGTCCAGCTCCCGCGCCACGTCCCGCAGCACCAGCGGGGCCCGGCCGAATCGCAACCAGAGCGCCGCGATGAGGCCGTCAGGCACCGCCCCCCGCAGGGCCTGGGAGAGCTCGCGCCGCGCCGAATCGAGCAGCTCGCGTCTCACTTCCTCGACGTGATAGGGGACCTGGGCGGCTGCCAGCGCGGTCCAGGTTTCCGGGATCGCGTGCACCAGCTGGCAGCGTGTCTCGGCGGCCTGGGCGAGGCGGGCGGCGAACGCGGCGGCGCCCACCGCCGCCGGCGACGCGTCCACCCCCACGATGACGGGTTTCCAGCTCATCGGAGCCTCCTGCCGCAATATCCGGCGCCTTCATGAAGACACCCTGAGACCAGCACGAGCGGATTTTCACACCGCCCTGCCCCACTGGACGTCGGCGCCGCGCGGGACGAGGATTGGGCGGTATGCCCGACGCGCTCGCCGTGCAGGCGGGGACCTGTCACGCGCTCTTCGCATACGAGGTCGCCTACGCGATCGATCTCGAAGGAGCGGAGCGGCGGCTGGCCGCGGCGACCGAGCGTCAGACCGTCAAGCAGCGGCGGCGGGCGCCCGCGTCGTTCGAGTACCGGCCGGCGCCGGTGCGGGTGACGCTCGACGCCGAACCCATCGCGCTGGGGCGGTTCGCCACGGCACCCGCGATCGAGATCGTGCTCTACGATTTCGGCGCGGTTTCCGTGAGCTACGGGATCGACCTGGCGGGGCCTTTCGGCGATCTGCCCGGGCTGTCCGCCGACCTCTACGAGAACGAGCGCCTGCTCGCCGACTCCCGGCGACAAGTGGAGCGGCTGCTCGCGACGTTGGGCGAGGCGGCGATCCGTCCCGGTATCGCGGACCTGGTGGAGGACTACGCCATCTTCCAGGTGGAAGCGTTCAGCGTCCGGTGCGATCCGGCCGCGCTGTGGACCGACCACGCCGCCACCGTGGCTCAGATCCTGCGCGCCGAGGCCCAGGCGCTGTCGGCGCAGGAGATCCATGACGCCACCGCCTCGCATCTGTCCTTCGGGGCGGACGACGCGACCTTCATCGAGCCCGATGCCGCGCTGGTGTACGACCGGGAGGGAGACGACATACGGGCGGTGATCGAGCTGGCCAACACGCAGCTGCTCGAGATGCGCTACCTCGATCAGCGGCTCGACGCGGCGCTGGACCAGGCGTACGAGATGCTGTCGCGGCAGCGGGGAGCGCGCGCGGCGCTGCTCGAGTGGGGTGGCTCGCCCAACGTGCGGCGGCTGGGGGAGCTCCAGCTCGACAGCGCCATTCTGTTCGAGCAGGTGACCAACGCGCTGAAGCTCATCGGCGACCAGTACCTGGCGCGGGTGTACGGCCTCGTGTCGCGCCGCTTCCAGCTCGCGGCCTGGGACGCCAGCATCACGCGCAAGCTCCAGGCCCTGGACAGCATCTACGGGAAGATGATGGACCGCGCCGCGACCCGCCGGATGGAAACGCTGGAGTGGATCATCATCGTGCTGATCGCGGTATCGATCGTGCTGGGGTTCGTCTAGGCGGTCCCGAGCTCACGAGCGACCCGCGGCCTCGGACGCCCCGCGCCATTCGATCCCCTGATCCGTCAGGACGACCCGCCGGCCCGGCGATCAGCTTTTCCCCCGGGGATGGCATCCGAGGCACGCCCGGCTGTCATACTCGTACCCGCTCCGGTCGCGGTGTTCGGCATCCATCTCCGAGCGATCGTGCGCGTGACAGCTGAAACAGGTGAACTCGGCGTAGTTCGCCGCGACCGGGTGGCATGTCTGGCAGGAGGCCCAGCGGTTGGCATGCGTCCCGGAGTAGATGGGGAAGAACCGATCGTCGTGGTCGAACGTCGCCCCGGTCCAGGCGGTCATCGTGTGGCAGGTGAGGCACGTCGTCGGGAATCCCGAGCCCGCGTGGCGCGCACGGTAGTCCGCTTCGTGACAAGCGATGCAGTCGCTCTGGTCCCCTGGGGTGAAAATCGGAACGCCGGTGATCGGATCGTGACAGCTCGTGCAGGGGGCTCCGGCGTGCGCCCCGAGCAGCACGAAGCCTCCGGACGCTCTGGCGTGGTCGAACACCGCACCTTTCCACGTGGTCAACTGGTGACAGGTCAGGCACCGTGTGGGAAACCCAAAGCCACCGTGCCGGGCCTTGTAGTCCGCCCCGTGGCAGGCGACGCAGTCCATCGGCGCGGCGCCGCGGGCGAAGGGCGTACCGGTAGCGAGGTCGTGGCAGCTTCCGCAGGGGAGCGTGTCGTGGATGCCGATGAGCTCGAATCCGCCCGCCACGATGGCGTGCGCGGGCGTCACGAACTCGTGATTCACCCAGCCCCTGAAGGCCGTGAGGTGACACGCGGGACAGGAGGTGCCGGGAAACCTGGGGCTCGCGTGATCCGCCGCGGCGCCGTGGCAGGCGAGGCAGCGTTGGAAGGCCAGCCCGGGGTTTACCTCGACCGTGGCGCTGCCACTCACGCCTTCGGTCGTCGCAGTGATACGCGCCCGCCCGGCGTTGCGGGCGGTGACGAGCCCCGCGGAGTTGACCGTGGCGACGGCCGTGTCCGATGCCGCCCATGACATGGGCTTGCCCGGAATCTCCTGGCCGTCGGCGTCCCGGGCGCGGGCGACGAGCTGGACCTGCTCGCCGGCGTAGACGAGCGTGACCTCACGAGGCCAGACCTGCACCCACGCCACGGCCGGCTCCCGCGGTTCTTCCCCAGTGAGCGAACGCTCCGCGCCGCAGGCCGTCAGGAGGGCGGCCGGGGGCGCCAAGACGACCAGACTCGCGAGTCTGTGGAGCAGCATTCACTGTCATTCTCGGACGCAGGCGTGAGAGGATCTTGAAGCGGAGATTAAGGGCGCTAGCGTGTCCTGAGGTGCATGAGGTGTTGGCACCTCTGCTTCCTCACGCCCTTCAGCGTGCCGTTGAAGCTGTCGAGGCAGACCAGATGGCCCGGCCGCGCCTCACCCCGGCCAGAGCCAGCCGAACACCCCCGCCGTCAGCAGCCCGTAGACCAGGCCGTCGAAGACCGACTTGAGCGTGGTGCTCCAGCGGCGCCCGGCCCAGATCGCGCCCTGAATCAAGGCCAAACTGTAGCCCGCGAACGCGACCGTCCCGGTCACCCGGAACACGGCGAGGTACTCGGCGCCGGGGGACAGGGTGCGGCTCGCGAGGTAGGCCGCGAAGATCCCCACCACGACGCAATAGGCGAACCACTGGGCCAGCTGTTTCCCCATGGAGAACGGACCATTGGGGAATACCGTCATGAGCATGACCGGCCCCTGCTTCAGTTTCTCCTGGAATTCCGCCGTCTTCGCCTCTGCGAGGTTGGCGGCTCTGGGGATCATGTACTCGCCGGGCGGAATCCCGAAGGGGCGCAGCGCCGCGGCCACCTCGCGCTCGCGCGGCACCGCGGCGAAGTCGTTCCGGTGATACGGGAGCACCATGTGAATGATCGAGCTGACGACGAACACCAGGACGGCGGAGACGAGGATCGGGAGCCAGAGCGACGTCAGGGGAACCATGGGCGCCTCGGGGCCGTGAGGGTCGCGCCAAGCTTGCAGCACCGGGAGCCCGGGCGCAAGGCGCCGGCCCGCAGTCACGAAGCCAGGAGGCGCCAGGCCAGGGCGCACCCCGCGATCGTGAGCAAAGCGAAAAACGCCGTGTACGACGGCGGCGTGGGATATCCGGCCCGGCTCATGAACCAGATCATGGCCACCACCCAGAGCCCGATGGTGGCCGCCTTGACCGTCATCATCCCGGCGAGGACGTACCCCCACGGGCGGCCGCGCAGCAACAGAACGGCGCCGAGCACCATGGCCGGAAGCACGATCCCTAGATCGAAGACGTGGACGATGTTGGTGGGAGTCTCGAACTGACTCACGCTCGGCGGAACGCCGCCCCGGAGCAGCGCGCCGATTTCCTCGGCGAGCCAGAATCCGGCGACCAGGGTCGCTACGACGAGCAGGTAGCCGGCCACGGATCGAACCGGCGCCCCCGCACCGAGGGCGGTGCGGACGCGAACGGAGTCGGTCCCCGCGAGGCCCAGGATCAAGGCGTAGAGCGAGAGACCGAACAACGCAACGTAGACGAGGAAGAGCTGATTCCAGCGTACGCCGAGGGCGTACATGCCGTAGGCATAGGCCAGGTAACCCAGGGCGGCGAGCCAGATCACCCGGCCGGGGACCGATCCGCGCCGCATGGCCGCGGCGCCGATCACGCGGCCGCGACGCCGCCCGTGCCGAGCCCCGGCACCCGGCCCCCTGTACATTAGGGCACCCCACGACCCCGGAGACCGCGCCATGACTCCCGACGCCCTGACGCGCCAGCTCGGCCCGGGCGCCGTCACCGCCCTCGTCATCGGCGAGGTGGTCGCGGTCGGGATCTTCCTCACGCCCGCCACCATGGCCCGCGCGCTGGGGTCGCCCTTCTGGCTGCTCCTGGTCTGGCTCGTCATGGGGGCGATGGCGCTCGCAGGAGCGCTGTGCTACGGCGAACTGGCGGCGCGCTACCCCGAAGCGGGCGGCGGGTACGTCTACCTGCGCCAGGCCTACGGCCCGGGGCTGGCGTTCCTGTACGGATGGAAGTGCTTGCTGGTCATGGACCCGGGGATCACGGCCGCCTTGGCGGTGGGGCTCGCGAGCTACACGGGCTATCTGGTGGACCTCCCCGCCTGGGGGCTCAAGGCCGTGGCCGTGGGGGCCATCCTCCTCCTCGCCGGGGTCAACGTCGCGGGCGTCCGCCTGGGTGCCCGCCTGATGCAGGGCCTCACGGCGCTCAAGCTCGGGGCCCTGGGCCTGATGGCGGTCCTGGCCCTGGGATGGGGTCGCGGAGACTGGTCGAACTTCGTGCCGTTCGTAGCCCAGCGCGCCGGCTCCGATCCCCTGCCCGGCGCCTTGGCGCCCGGACTGGTCGGCGCGTTCTTCGCCTTCGGCGGCTGGTGGGAGATCAGCAAGCTCGCGGGCGAGGCCAAAGACCCGCGACGGACCCTGCCGCGCGCGCTGGCGCTCGGCGTCGTCATCGTCACGGCGGTCTACATCCTCACCAGCGCGGTCTTCCTCTACCTCGTACCGCCGGAGCGGGTGACCTCCGGCGAGACCTTCGCCGCGCAGGCCGGCGAGGCGCTGTTCGGCCGCGCCGGCGGCGGAGTGTTCGCCGGGGTCGTCCTCGTCGCCGTGACGGGGAGTCTCCTGGCCCTGCTCATGGCGTTGCCGCGGGTCTACTTCGCCATGGCGCGGGACGGGGTCTTCTTCCGGGCGGTGGCCGCTGTGCATCCCCGCTTCGGCACCCCGGCCCGGGCTATCGCGCTCCAGGCGACTCTCGCGTCGGCGCTCGTCGTGGCGGGCACGTTCGAGCAGATCGTGGCGTACTTCATCTTCGCCACGGTCCTGTTCGTAGGGCTGACCGTGGCGGCGCTGTTGGTCCTGCGCCGCCGTGAGGGTGCCGACCCGACCTATGGCGCACCGGGCTACCCGGTGACGCCGGTGATCTTTCTGCTCCTGGTCGCCGTCCTCATGGTCCTGCTCGCGGCGCACAACCCCGTCGAGGCGGCCCTCGGTGTCGGGATCGTGGCACTGGGCGCTCCGGTGTATTATTTCGCTTTTCGCCGCCGGCCCAATTCGCGAGGAACCACGTCCCATGACCTGGATTCGCACCATCCCCTGGCAGGAGGCCGATGAGCAGCTGCGCCGGGCTATCGACGCCCAGCGCGCTCTCTACCCCCCGGAGTACGCCACCCCGGTCCAGCCCACGGCGGACGGCTCGACCTCGGGCATCGTGGCGTCCCACAGTCTGATCCCGGACGCGCTGTATCATGCCTTCGCCACGTTCGGCGTCCTCATGTCGCCGGAGCTCCCGCTCACCCGCCGGCAGCACGAGATGATCACGACCGTGGTCTCGGTCAGCAACCGGTGCCGCTACTGAATCACTTCGCACGCAGAGTTTCTGCGTCGGGTCACGCTGGATGAGCGACTGGTGGCGGCGCTCGAGGCGGACTACACCACCGCGCCCATCTCCGGCCAGGAGCGGGTCATGCTCGATTATGTGGTGCAGCTGACGCGGGATGCCACCCGGATCGGGCCGGGGCATCACGACCGGCTGCGGGCGGTGGGGTTCGACGACCGGGCCATCCTCCAGATCACCCTGATCGCCGCCTGGTTCAACTACATCAACCGGGTGGCCGACGCGCTGGGGGTGGGGCGGGAGTGATCGGTCGGCGCGCTGGCGCGAGCGGGGGTGGGCGGGTATCCTTGGCGCCATGAAACTCCGCACCGGTATCTACATCGTCCCCACCCATCGGTGGTACATCGAGCGGACCGTCTGGCTCGTCGCGGGGGTCGTCCTGCTGGTCAGCACGGCGCTGGCGGCCTGGGTCCACCCGTGGTGGGTGCTCGCGGTCATCGCCACCGGCCTCGCCTCGGTCACGGTGGCCCTGACGGGCTTCTGCCTGGTGGGCAACCTTCTGCACTGGCTCGGCTTCACGCCGATGCTGGGGCGGCCTACCGGGGGAAACTGGTATCTCATGCAGACCGATCGGTGGTACCTGGAGCGGCGGATCTACCTGGCGGTGGGAGTCAACATCTCGGTGGCGTCGGTGCTGTCCCTGATCCACAGTCCCTGGTGGCTGACCTTCACCGGGTTCGTGGGCGTGGCCATGGTGTGGTTCGCGGCCACCGGGTTCTGCATCATGGCGAACAGTCTCTACTGGTTGGGCGCCGAGCCGCGCCTCGCGCCGGAGGCCGCTAGCGGATCGCGGGCCGGAACGCCCGATCCCGCACCGCCACCTGTCCCTGCCGGGCGTAGTCCATAGCCTCGCCCAGGATCCGGGCGGCTTCCGGGGGGGCGTGAAACCCCATGGAGTTTTCCGCCTCGATGAAATCGAGATAGAACTGGGCCCGCCGCTGGAGCGCCCGGGCGGTGGCGAGTTCCGCGTCGCCGCGCCCGGCGCTCCGTGCCGCCTCGAGATCCGCGATCAGCGCCGTGACCGCGTTCATGGCCCGGTCGCGTAGCCGGTAGGTGTTCTCCTGGATGCGCTCGGCGCGGGCCCGCAATTCGTCCTCGGCCACCGGGTGACACGTCTGGCAGGCGCGGGCGATGTTGAGCAGGGGGCTGCGCACGTGATGGTCGCTGACCTTGAGCGCGCCCACCCGCCGGTAGGGCATGTGGCAATCGGCGCAGGCCACGCCCGCGCGAGCGTGCACCCCCTGGTTCCATAGCTCGAACTCGGGATGCTGGGCCTTGAGCACCGGGGCGCCGCTCCGCGCGTGCACCCAGTCCCGGTGTCCTACGCTGTCGTAATAGGCCAGAATCTCTTCCACCCGCAATCCGTTGAACCAGGGATAGACCAGCCGCTTCTCCGGCCCCCGGAAGTAGTACTCCACGTGGCACTGGCCGCAGACGAAGGCGCGCATTTCCTGACGCGTCGCCTGAGCGTTCACATCGTAGTCGCGGACGCCGCGTGAGGCCTGGAGCGCCCGAATGCCCTCGATGAAGCCCGGCCGGGTCACCCGCAGGCTCATGGTGGCCGGGTCGTGGCAGTCCAGGCAGGCCACCGGGTGGTCGACCAGCTTGCGGGCCTCGGCGTAGGGCAGCGGGTTCACCCGCTCGAAGCCCCGCATCAGGTCCCCGCCGCCCGCGCGCCGATAGGCGACGTACACCGAGGCGTGGCAGTGGAGGCAGGCGCCGGGTTGGGGCGCGGCCTGCTGGCGGCCGGTGAAGGTCTGGTCGTCCAGCATGTAGGCGTGACCGCGCTCCTCCCGGAAGTCCACCGCGAAGGCGTAGCCCGCCCAGAGGGTGCGGAGCCGCGGGTCCTCCTCGAGGCGCGACTGGGCCACGACCGACCGGGGGTCCGCCGCCGTGGGCGTGCGGGGCACGGCCTCGCTTCCGCCGAACCGGGTCCGGACCTGATCCACCGTGCGGCGGTAGGCATCGTATTGATGGGGGAAGTTGCGGCCCCACACCGCGGGGTCCACCGTCGTGTCGGTGATCTCGGCGACCCGGAAGAACGGTTCGCGCGCCTCCTGCTTCCGCTCGAAGATGCTGACGAGCAGCGCGATGGCTCCGAAGGTGGCCAGGGCGGCCACCGCCGTGAGCAGAACGGTCCGGCGGGCGCCGATCATCGGCCGTGGCCCACCGTGCGATGACACCGGATACAGGAGACCTCCCCCCGGTGGTCCGCACCCGCTATCGCCGCCACCATGCCGGCGTGGCACCACCGGCAGGCGCCTTCGGTGACGGCGCGGTTCCGCGCCGTGATGCGGATCGGCTCGGGGAACGTGCCGGTCGTGAAGTAGAACGAGTGCCAGAAGCCGTTCAGGGCCTTGGTGGAGTACTTGCCGAGCGGGTGGCGTGGGGTGTGGCAGTCGTTACAGACGGCGGCGCCGTGGTGGCCGCCGGTGAGCCAACCGTCGTACTGGGTCTTCATCACGTGACAGTTGGCGCACGCCGCAGGGTCGTCGGTCAGGTAGGAGGCGCCTCGCCCGTAGACGAACGTGAAGCTCCCGCTTCCGAGGGCCGCTCCCAGGAGGACGCTCGGGGCGTAACGGCGCACGGACTCGGGAAGTCGCACCAGGGCCAACCTACCGGCCGGGCCGGGTCAGCGCCAGCGGAACGTCACCACGGAGCGTGACGGGAGCGCATAGCGGAACGACTGGCCCGCCCACCCCACGCGGAAGGCACGCGCCTCGGGACCGGTATTCACCGCGATCAGCACCTTGGAGCCGTCGTCGGGGTTCCGAAAGGCGACGCTCTCCAGGCCCGCGGGGCCGGCCGTGGAAGCGACGCGCCGGGCGCCGGGGCGTACGAACCGGCTGGCGTGGGCCAGCGCGTAGTACTCCGCGTTGCGCGTCACCTCGCCCGTGGAGCGGTGAATCGTGACCACGCCTCGGCAGTTGCCACAGCCGCCGGTGTGCGGCCCGTGGGTCTCGTCGAGCGCCAGGTTCCAGAGCAGGACGCCGCGGGCCCAGTGGCGGGTGGCGCCGATGATCAGGGTCCGGGTGATCCAGGTGAGGTTGTCCGCGAAGTCCGGCGCCCAGGCGCCGCCCGAACACTCGGTGAAGTAGACGTCCTTCTCGGGATAGGCCTCGCGGACCCGGCTCTGCACCGCGACATCGCCGGCATAGCAGTGCCAGGCCACGCCCGCGACATAGCGGCGCGCCAGCGAGTCACCGAGCACGGCGAGCGGTGACTCCGGCTGGTCCCAGTTGTGATCCCACTCGAGGATCTCAGCCGGGAGACCCGCGCGCCGGAGGAGGGGGCCGAGGAATCGCCCGATGACGCGCGCGCGGGCCGGAGGTTCCAGCCGCATGCCGGGGTAGTCCGACGGTTCGAAGTGAGGCTCGTTTTGGATCGAGAGGAAGCGAATCGGCACGCCCTCGAGGGCATACGCCTCGAGGTAGCGTCGGAAGTACTCGGCGAACGGGCCGTAGGCCTCGGGCCGCAGGGTGCCGCCGATCAGGCTACCGCTGGTCTTCATCCATCCCGGCGGGCTCCAGGGTGACGCCATGATGCTGAGCCGCGGATTGATCGCCAGGGCACGCTTCAGCGCGGGCAGCAGAGCGGTGCGGTTCTCCGCGATTGAGAAGTGCTCCAGGCCGGGGTCGGCCTCGCCCGGGGGCGCGTCGGCCAGGCTGTAGTGGCGGAGCGAGAAGTCGGACGCGCCGATGGTCAGGCGGGTGAAGCTCAGGCCCAGGCCGGGAGCCGGCCCGAACAGCTCCCGGAGCAGCCTCTCGCGCCGCTCCGGCGGCAACCCCTGGATCAGCCAGGCCGAGGCGTCGGTGAGGGCGGCGCCGAAGCCCACCAGCGCCTGATACGCCGTGGTCTCGTCAACCTCGATGGCGGCTTCGGCCCCCGCCGGGTCGGCGGCGAAGCGCAGGCTCGGTTCGCGGGAGAGAAGCTTCGCCCGATCGCCGGTGGTCACCCAGGCTTCCACCGGGCTCGGTGGGCTCCCGGTCTGCTGATACACCCGCACGTAGTCCACCTGCATGGTCTGCGGGAAGACCGTGGTCTCGTCGGGGTTGCCGGGCCAATGTCCGCCGACCGCGACGTTCAGAATGAGGAAGAACGGATGATCGTAAACCCAGGGACCGGGGAGATCCCGGGGCGACAAGGTCTGGTACAGGCTGTCGTCCACGTACCAGCGGATGGCGCCCGGCTCCCATTCGACCGCGAAGACGTGAAAGTCGTCGGCGAAGGCGCCCGCGGGTAGCTCGAACGCCCGGCCCACGCCCTCAGCGCCCGAGTACCCCGGCCCGTGCACCGTCCCGTGCACCACCGCCGGCTCGCGGCCGATGTTTTCCATCACGTCGATCTCGCCGCAGTCGGGCCAGCCTACCTCGGTGATGTTCCGGCCCAGCATCCAAAACGCCGGCCAAAGCCCCTGTCCCCGCGGCACGCGGATGCGGGCCTCGAAGCGACCGAAGGTCCAGCTTCCCCGGGGTCGGCCCTGGGTTTTCAGCCGTGCCGAGGTGTAGGTGTAATCGCCGACCTGTTCCCGGCGGGCCTCGATGATGAGCCGGCCGTCCTGGATCCGGGCGTTCTCGGGTCTCCTGGTGTAGTACTGGAGCTCGGCGTTCCCCCATCCGCCGCCGCCAGTGTCCCAGGTCCATTTGGTGGTGTCCACGGCAGGGCCGTCGAACTCGTCGTGCCAGACGAGCCGCCATCCCGGACGCTCCGTGACGGGGGCGCAAGCGACCCCGCCGCGCAGGACAGAGGTCGCGGCCAAGGTGCGGAGGAGGGCAGTGAGCTCCGGCCGCATGATGGGAAGATACTTCGTCCCCTGAGCGCCGGCGCGCCGAATCGGGACGGGGCGACTAGCGGGGAACCGTCGGGGCGGACTCGACCCCCGCGACGGTCACGGTCACGTCGAGGCCGGCCCGCACGCTCTGGGTGACGACGCAGAAGTCCTCGAACAGCTCGAGACAGCGTCCCATCCGCTGGTGCTGGTCGGGCGGTACCCGGGCCTCGAGCGTGACCCGCAGGGGCCCGAGGCGAAGGCGGCCCCGCTCGTTCCGCACCATGGCCCCTTCCACCCGGGCGTCCATCCCGAGCACATCGAGGCGCGCCCGCCGCAGGCAGTACGCGAGGCTCGCGGCCAGGCAGTTGCCGACCGCGGCGGCCAGCACCTGGGCCGCGTTGGGGCCCCGGCCCTCGCCCAACGGCGGCGGCTCGTCCAGTTCCAGCGGCGGGACGCCCGGCAGGCCGAAGTCGGCCGCGAAACGATAGCCGTCCTGGAGGGTCAGGGTGACGCCGAAGTGCTCGCCGGCCACGTCACCCTCCCCGTTTGGGATGGGCGCGGGCGGTGACTGCCAGCGCCAGGGCGAAGAGCGCGAGGGCGACCACCAGGGCGAGCGGGACGACGGCCGCGGGTCCGTGGAGATGAGGGGCCGGGTCCGGGTGGAGCAGGGCGAGGGCCAACATGCGGGTAGCCTCCGGTCGGTGTTGAGAGGGCCGAAACACCGCCAAGATCGGGCCGGTCGCGTGAAGGCAGTGCCAGCCCCGCCTCAGGAAACCTTCATCTGTGAGGGTCCCTTCATCAGTGCTTCAGGCTCCGCAGGGCGCGACCGGGACACCTTAGGCTCCACGCGTTTCGACGGAGCGGTGGTGTCGGGCATGCCGGATCGGTCGGGCTTGAGCTGGCGGCGGAACTGGACGTCATTGCAGCTGGCGATGGCTTACGCGCTGGTGGCCGGGGTCTGGATCGCCCTCTCGGCTGGGCTGATCGGTCGGTGGCTCGGCGCGCCGACGCTCTGGACCGGCCTGGCGATCGCCAACGGGCTGGTGTTCGTCCTGGCGACGGCGAGCGCCCTGTCCGTTCTGCTGGATCGCGGTACGGCGCGCCTGATCCGGCGGGAACGCTACTTTCGCGCCCTCACCGAGCGGGCCCTGGATGTCGTCGCCGTGTTCAACCGGGACGGCGCGATCCGGTTCGTGAGCCCGGCCGTCCGGGCGGCCCTGGGGTACGAGCCCGGCGAGCTGGAGGGAGTCGCCGCCTGCGACCTGGTCCACCCCGACGACCGCCCTGCGGTCCTGGCGCTCCTGGAGCGAGGTGCCGCGGTGCCGAACTTCACAGCCGCGACGGAGCTTCGGCTGCGGCACAAGGACGGATCCTGGCGCACCGTGGCCGGGACGGGGTCGAACCTGCTTCACGATCCGGTTCTGGCGGGGGTGGTGGTCAACTTTCGCGACGTGACGGAGAGCCGCCGGGCCGAAGCCCAGCGCGATCTGCTGGCTGCCGCCGTGACCCAGGCGGCGGAAGCCGTCCTGATCACGGACGCTACGGGGACGATCGTTTACGTCAATCCCGCCTTCGAACGCATTACCGGCTACGTCGTGGCCGACGTGCTGGGGGCCAATCCTCGAATCCTGAAGAGCGGTCGTCAGGACGCTTCCTTCTATCGGCGCCTGTGGGGCACCCTGCTGGCCGGGGAGGCCTGGGCCGGACGCCTGGTGAATCGGCGCAAGGACGGCTCGCTGTACGAGGTCGAGGCGGTGATCTCTCCCGTGCGGGACGCCGCCGGACGAATCGCGCAGTTCGTCGGGATCCAGCGTGACGTCACGCACGAGCGCCGCCTGGAAGACCAGCTGCGACAGGCCCAGAAGCTCGAGGCGGTGGGCCAGCTGACCGGGGGCATCGCACACGATTTCAACAACATCCTGGCGGTGGTGCTGGCGAACACCGAGCTGGTGGCGG
>DATLXT010000113.1:0-8348 GCA_035575475.1 Gemmatimonadales bacterium
CCCCCTCGAACTCCACGCCGCCCGGGACATCGCCGGGCTCGTCCTCGAGCTCAAACTCGATCTCGATCGCCACGATCGGGAGCGGCGCGGTGGCCTCCACCACCCCCTTGCCGTCCGCCTCCACGAATCGGCCGGCGGCGAGCGCCTCCGCCACTTCGGCCAGCGAGCGCAGCTGGTCGTCGTCCCCGCCCTCGGTCTCGAAGTCGGTCCCCGGCACGATGCGGATCACGGTGCCGTTCTCCAGCGTCACCGACCCGCCCGCGACGTCCACCGAGCGCACCAGGCCCTCGAACTCCGCTTCGCCCTCCGCATCGTCCACCTCGGCCTGGAGCTCGGTCACGCCCTGGACGATGGCGATCGCCAGTCCCAGCACCCGGACCGCACCGACGCACCCCGCCGGCGGCTGGGCCAGCGCGGCGCACGACGCCAGGTTGTCGCCGTCCACGTTCAGCTCGATCTCGGGCTCGTCGGCCTCGTCGTCCAAGTCCAGTTCGGCCGCCAGGAATCCGGGGTCGTCGGGCGCCTGCGGAACCGCCGCCGGGGGTCGCTCCGCCTCGACCGCGGGCTCGCGGCCGGCGGCCAATGCCGCCTCGACCCGAGCCACGAAGTCGCCGAAGCTCAGGTCCGCGTCCTCGGCCTCGAACTCGGTGGCGGCGGTGAAGCGGACCTGAAGCCCGCCCAGGGCGAGGGTGAGGACGCCCTCGCTGCCGTTGACCGCGATGGCGGTGATGCGGCTCTCGATCTCCTCCTCGTCGGCCATCTCGGCTGGCTCCTTGATCTCGATCTCCCGCGCCACCAGGCCGGTCGCGGTCAGCTCGATCTCCACCCGGGCCGGGCCCTGGGTGAGCGTCTGCTCGAACTGGGGAAGGGAGATCTCGCGGGAGAACTGCGGTGAGCTGGTGGGACCGGTGCCGTCGGCGCAGGCCGTGAGGGCGACGCTCCCGGCGAGCACCAGCGGGGTGAGCCAGTCTTGCGCCTTCATATGACCGCCTCCGTTCCAGGGTCGCCCGCCGGTGACGCATCGCGCGTGCCGCGCCGACTTGTGCCCCTTTGTGCCTGATATAAGATGGTGCGGAGAGACGGCATGACTCGAAACAAGTCAGGGTGGCCCATCCCGTGACAGCGTCACTGGCCTACCGGCTCCGCGGCTGGAAGGACGAGGGGGCGGCCGTGGAACAGCGGCTTCGGGACCTCGAGACGCTGGCCCGGAGCCACCAGCGGCGCTGGTGGATCGTGGGGGGGATGGGGTTGGCGGGCCTGGTGGGCCGGTGGGTCGGCGGCGTGGTGGAAGCGTCGGCCGGGAGCATCGCGCTGGTGTGGGGCGGCGGGTGGGTGCTCAACGCCCTGCTCGGGATCATCAACGAGCGCGGCTGGTACCGTTGGTGGCTGATCTACGCGCTGGCGGTGGTGGACGTCCTGCTGGTGGCGATCCTGGTGCTGTGGTTCGGTCCCGGCGGGTTCATGGTGGCGTTCTTCATCGCGCTGCTCCCCTACGCGTTCGACCAGGGGCCGGCGGTGGGCGGCTTCCTGATTCTGCTCACCGCGCTCACCTATCTCGGGGCGGCCCACCTGCACACGGTGTTCTACGGCGGCGAGGCCAACTTCACCACCGTGGGGCTCGAGACCCTGGTGTTCATCCTCACCGCAACGGCGGTGCAGCGCATCCCGGCGACGTTGATCGCCCGGATCCGCGAAACCCGGGGCGTGATGGGTGAAGCCGAGCGGGGCTACCTCGCGGTGCGGGCGGCGGCGGCGGAATCGGACGAGCTGGGATTTCTGGAGCGGAGCTTCAACCGGATGCTGGAGGAGATCGGGACCACCATCTCGACCGTCCAGCGCGAGGCCGACGAGGTGGCCGCCTTCGCCGAGCAGCTGGCCGCCTCGGCCCAGGAGCTGCACGCCACCTCCGAGGAGGTGACCCACACCGCGCAGGAGCTGGCTCAGGACCTGGGGAAGCAGCGGGCGGTCGTGGAGGCGGCGCGGGCCGAGAGCGCCAAGGCCGCGGCTCAGGCCGAATCGCTCCGAATCCGCGCGGAGATGATGCAGGCCGACGCCGCCCGGCTGGTGGCCACCGCCGAACGGGGGCGCGAGCGGGTGGCGCGGGCGAGTCAGACCCTCCGGGCCGTGGGAGAGGAGGTGCGCTCGACGGCGGCCACCGTGCTGGGGCTCTCGGGGATGTCGGAGCGCATCGGCGGGTTCGCGCAGACCATCGCCCGCATCGCCCGCCAGACGCACCTCCTCGCGCTCAACGCGGCCATCGAAGCAGCCCGGGCGGACCAGCACGGGGAGGGGTTCGCGGTGGTGGCCGACGAGGTGCGGGCCCTGGCCGCGGAGGCGGGGAAGTCGGCGCGGGAAGTGGCCGAGCTGGTGACCGAGCTGCGGGTGGGCATCGACGCCGCCGCGCGCGCCATGGAGGCGGGGGAGGCCAAGGTGCGCGACATCGGGGCGGTGGCGGCCGAGGCGGACGGCGCGCTCCAGGAGCTACAGCAGGGGGTTCAGCTGATCGGGGACCTGGTGAATGCCACGGCGGAGGTGTCGCGCGGGCAGGCCGGGCGGCTGGCCGATCTGGCCGAGTCGCTCCGCCAGGTGGCGGTGATTGCGAGCGCGTCGTCCGAACGGTCGGACGGCGCCGCCGCCGCCACCAAGGCGCAGATCGCTTCGATGACCGATCTCACCACGACCTCGCAGCAGCTGGCCCAGTTGGCCGAGCGGCTGCGCTCGAGCATCGCCCGGTTCTCCGTGCTGTCGCACGAGCACCGCACCGCCGAGCGTCCGGTGGCCCGCGCCGCGGCGGACTGATCACCCCGCCCGGAAGACCGTTGCGCGGTTCGGTCCTTGGTCCCACAGCCCCGCAGTGAGGGGTTGAAACGCGCGCAGGGTCTCCCGGTACGGGATGATCAGCAGGTCGAGATAGCGGGCCAGCGCGGTGTCGAACGGGAACCGGCGGCGAAACTCCCCCGCCGTCACGCCCAGCACGGCCTTGAGATGCCGGCTGAAGCTCTGGGGCGACGAGTAGTCGAGCCGGTAGGCGATATCGGCCACCGAGAGGCCGGGGTTCTCGAACAGGTAGGCCGCGTGCAGCAGCCGGGTGGCGGTCAGGTAGCTCTTGGGCGACGGCAGCCGGGCCCGGTAGAAGCGGGACATGAGGGTGCTCGGCGTCACGCGCAGGTGCCGGGCGAGCGCCTGCACGGTCGTGAGCACGGGGGCGAGCCGGGCCACGGTCTCGAAGAAGAGGCGAAGGTCCTCGGTCGGCTCGCCCAGGGCGGGCCAGAGCCGGGCCAGGATCCGCACCGCCACCGGCGAGGCGGGTCGCGCCAGCAGTTCTCGGAGGCGACGCCACCCCTCGGGCTGGGTGCAATCCACGGCGGTCCGGACGCCGGTGGCGCCCAGGCGGAGCAGGGTCTGGGCGGCGCCGCCGTCCTTGCGCGACACCACCGCCACGGCCGGAATGGCGGGAAACTCCCGGACGAAGCGCGCCACGGCCGGCAACTCGTCGCCGGGACAGCGATGCACCGAGATGAGCAGCGCGTCCACGCGGTTGCTCCGGGCCGCCTGGAACGCATCCCGAAAGGAGTCGGCGTGCAGGGCGACGAAACACCCGTCCCCCGCGGCATCCACCCGCGGTCGCTCCCCGGGCGGCACGACAGTACACACGGTCACCATGCACGCGGCAGGTTAGCGTGCGCCCGTCAAGGCCGGGTCAATGCCCGTCGCGGCCGGGTCGCGGCGAACGACGCGCCGGCCGGCACGGCTCAACCCGGCATCAACCTCACCGCCGAGGACCCTCGATGAAACGTCTCGCTCTCGCCCTGCTCGCCCTGGCGCTGACCGCCTCGCTCGTGGCGGCGCACGACTTCTGGCTGATCCCGGTGGGCGACGAGATCCACGGGATCTCGAGCTCGAGCTTCCCCGCGAGCGACAACGCCGTGAATCCCGCCCGTCTGGCCGAGGCCGTGGCCGTGAGCGCCGCCGGCCGCACCCCTCTCGAGATCGTGGGCGCGGCCTTCGTCAACGGGAAGGACTCGGTGCTGGTGCTCCGGGCCGACCCCTCCCTCCGCGGGACCTTCTGGGCGGCCGTGGCCGTCAAGCCTCGCGAGATCCGGCTCACCGCCGAGCAGTTCAACGACTACCTCGACCACGACGGGCTCCCGCACATCTATCGGCTCCGGGAACAGCGCGGCGAGCTGGGCAAGCCCGCCGTGGAGCGCTACCAGAAGTACGCCAAGGCGCTCATCACCCGGCCCGGCGGCGTGTCGGTCGCCCTCCAGCCGGTGGGCCACCGCATCGAGCTGGTGCCGCTCGCCGACCCCGCGGGCCTCGCGGCCGGCGACACCCTGCGGGTCACGGTGCGCTTCGAGGGGAAGCCCGTACCCGGGCTCACGGTGCACGCCGGGTACGCGGGGCAGCCGGGCGGGACCCACGCCCAGACCCATCTCACCGACGCCCAGGGGCAGGTGGCGGTGCCCGTGACCCGGCCGGGGCTCTGGTACCTCCGGACCATCCACATGGTGGAGATCCGCGAGCCGCCCTTCGAGTGGGAGAGTTTCTGGGCCTCGCTCACCTTCCGGGTGCCGTGACCGATCGGAGCGGCGGCGCGCCGGGGGGCCCGAGCCCGCGGCAGGTCCTGCTCGTGCTGTCGGGCCTCGCGCTGGCGATGGCCGTGGCCGGCGCGCTGCTCTTCGTCGACTACACCCGGCGCCATACCCCGGACCCGCGGCGGATCGCGGTGGCGCCGTTCGACGTCACGAGCGAGCGCCCGGACCTGGCGGAGGCCCGGGTGGGCCTGGCCCGCGCGCTGACCGCCGCGTTGGGGGCATCCGGGTCTTACACGACGGTGCCGCAGGCCGAAGTCGCCCGGGCCTGGCGGGCGGCGGCTACCCCGCTCGTGGCCGCGATCGAACTGGCGCGACGCGCCGCCGCCGGGCTGGCGGTGTACGGCCGGGTGGACGCCGGGCCGGGCGACTCGGTGGTGCTCCGCGCCGCCGTGCTCGACGCCTATAGCGCGCGGGGCCTGTTCGAGGTGGCCCTGGTGGCCCCGGCCGACGCCTGGGAGCGAGCCGCGGACTCGCTGGCGGCCCTCGTGATCGGTCGGCTCGCCGAGCGCTGAACCTCGCCCCCGGGACCCGCGACCCTAGGACCGGCCCAAGAGGTCCCGGTAGACCTGCAAGTCCCGGGGGGTGAAGCACACGAACCGCACCAGTTCCACGGGGCTGGGCGCGCGGAGGACTTCGCGCACGGTCTCCACCGCGATGCGCGCCGCCTGCTCGATGGGATAGCGGTAGGCGCCGGTACTGATCGAGGGAAACGCGATGGACCGCACCCCGTGCGCCGCGGCCAGCGCCAGGCTGTTCACGTAGCACGCCCGCAGTAGCTCGGGCTCTCCGCGGCTCCCGCCCGTCCACACCGGCCCCACGGTGTGAATCACGTATTTCGCCGGCAGGCGGTAGCCCCTGGTGATGCGGGCTTCGCCCGTGGGACAACCTCCGAGCGCGCGGCATTCCTCCAGCAGTTCGGGGCCCGCCGCCCGATGGATCGCGCCGTCCACCCCGCCCCCGCCCAGCAGGGTGGTGTTGGCGGCGTTCACGATGGCGTCCACGTCCTGCGTGGTGATGTCGCCCTGGACCGCCTCGATGACGGGGGCCCGGGCGGTCATCGCGCGGGCTCGGCCAGCCGCCGAAACTCGCCCACCTCGGCCCACTCCAGCCGCGCCACCGCGCCATCCGGACCCAGGGTGAAGGTGACCAGATCGTCGCTCATCATGGGATCCCGCCACCGGGGGCGGAATGTGTCGAAGTGCCAGTGCTCGAGCCGCCCCGCGAAATTCGGGCCGAAGCGGATGGCCAGGCCGCCGTCCTCGACGGTCACCACCAGGTCGCCGTACACTTCGCTGCGGTAGGTGGCGGCGTACCGGTCGAGCGCCAGCGTGGGCCGGGTATCGGGCATCCGCCGGGCCTCGCGCTCGGCGCGCCGAGCCGAGTCGCGGGCCGCGAGTTCGAGCCGCACCGCCAGGAGCGTGGCGCCCCAGTCGGTGGCCGACCCGCCCAGGTAGCGGTCGATCACCTGGAACGCCACCGCCTGGGTGAGGAGGCGGGACGGCTCGCCGCCGTTGGCGAGCGCCACGACGCCCAGCCGCTCTTCGGGCACGAGCGTCACCTGCGCGCGCATCCCGTCGATGGCGCCCCCGTGGCCCACCAGCTTGCGGCCCCGGTAATCCTGGAGTGCCCAGCCGAGGCCGTAGGCCCGGAAATGCGTGGAGGGCCAGAGCCGCTCGGACAGGGTGTCCACCGGGATCACCGTCTGCGCCGCGTGCATCTCGTTCATGGCGGCCGCCGAGATCAGGCGCCGGCCGCCGTACACCCCGCCGGCCAGCTGCAGCCGGAGCCACTGGGCCATGTCGCGGACGCTGGAGTTGATCGAGCCGGCGGGCCCGATGTTATCGAGGTCGCGCCAGGCCACGGGCTGCATCCGCCCGTAGACCGGCGAATGCGGCGTGGCCACGTCCCCGCCCGAATCCAGCGCCGTGACGCTGGTGTTGGTCGCCGCCATCCCCAGCGGCTCGAAGATCCGGCGTCGGACGAACTGGTCCCAGCTCTGCCCCGTCACGGCCGGAATGATCTGCCCGGCGGCCAGGAACATGATGTTCTGATAGCCATAGGCGCTGCGGAAGCTGGTTGCGGGCTCCAGGTGGCGCACCCGCCGGAGCACCTCGTCCCGCCCGTGACCGGTGCCCCACCAGATCGCGTCGCCCCGGGGCAGGCCGCTCCGGTGGGTCAGGAGGTCGCGCACCCGCAGCTCGCGGGTGACGTAGGGGTCCTGGAGCTCGAATCCCGGCAGGTAGCGCGCGACGGGGTCGTCCCATCGGACCAGTCCCGAGTCCACCAGCATGGCGAGGGCCGCCGCCGTGAACGCTTTGGTGGTGGATCCCACGGCGAAGAGGGTTCGATCGGTCACCCGGGCGGTATCGCCCAGCCGGCGGACCCCGAACCCCCGGGCGTACACCACGGCATCGTCCTTGACCACCGCGACGGCGAGGCCGGGGACGCCCCACTGGGCGAGCGTTCGCTCGACCCACGCGTCGAAGCCCCGGAGCTGGGCCGGCGGGCGGGCGGGCCGCTGGGCGGCCACCGGCGCTCCCAGCACGAGGAGCAGCAGCAGCGCCGCCACCCCCTGTCGTCTCCGCGTTCGCTCCGTCACTCGCTGCCTCATTCCGAAAGGCCTCCGCTCTCGGGCGATCCGGGAGGAAGCTACGGCCGGCGCTCGGCGGGGCAACCGCGTATGGCCGCCGGGTGGCCCGCGGCGTACGTTTGTACTTCCTCGACTCGGCCAGGGAACCCGGGGTCCGTGACCGACCCAATTGCGCAGTTGAACGCGGCGCTCGCCGACCGGTACGTCATCGACCGCGAGCTGGGTCGCGGCGGGATGGCGACGGTGTATCTCGCGCGCGACCGGAAGCACGAGCGCTTCGTGGCCCTCAAGACCCTGCGGCCCGAGATCGCCCTGGCGCTCGGCCGCGAGCGGTTTCTGCGGGAGATCAAGCTCGCCGCGCGCCTCCAGCATCCCAACGTCCTGCCGGTCTTCGACTCGGGCGACGCCGGGGGCACGCTCTACTACGTGATGCCCTTCGTGGAGGGCGAGTCCCTGCGCGACCGGCTGGATCGCGAGGTCCAGCTGCCGCTCGAGGACGCTCTCCAGATCGCGCGCGAGGTGGCGGGGGCGCTGGCTTACGCGCACAGCCACGACGTGGTGCACCGTGACATCAAACCCGAGAACATCATGCTCTCGGGCGGGCACGCCATCGTGACCGACTTCGGGATCGCCCGCGCCATCAGCGCCGCGGGCGGCGACAAGCTGACCGAGACCGGCCTCGCCATCGGGACGCCGGCCTACATGAGTCCCGAGCAGGCGGCGGGAACGGGGCAGGTGGACCGGCGGAGCGACATCTACAGTCTGGCGTGCGTGCTGTACGAGATGCTGGCGGGGCAGCCGCCGTTCACCGGGCCCACGGCGCAGGCGATCATCGCGCGGCACTCGCTCGATTCGGTGCCCCGGCTCAAGATCGTACGGGAAGCGATTCCCGACGCGCTGGAGGAGGTGATCCAGCGGGCGCTGGCCAAGGTCCCGGCGGACCGCTACCAGACGGCGGCGCAGTTCGCGGAAGCGCTGACGGCGGCCAGCGCCGGACCGGTGTCGCGAGCGGCGGTGGCACCGCGGGCGGGGCGGCGGCGGGCGCGGATGGCGGCGCTCGCGGCAGTGCCCGTGGCGGCGGGACTCGTCGTCGGGGGTATCGCCCTCGCGCGCAGGGCGGAGGGCCCCGGGCCGTCGAGCGATCTCGACCGTCATCGCCTCGC
>DATLXT010000114.1:0-3029 GCA_035575475.1 Gemmatimonadales bacterium
GACGCAGCCCGTGCCGTCAGCTCGCGTCGTAGCCGTCCCACAGGTGGCGCCGGTAACGCCGCTGGTCCCCGGCGAAGCGGCGCCGCACCAGCTCTTCCGGCGCCGCGCCGTGCTGAAACCGCCGCTTGGGGAACACCGGGAACTCACGGCCCAGCACGCGCCGGATGCCGCGCTGGAGCACCTCGCCCTTCAGGGCGTACAGCGCCGCGTGGGAGCCGTTCGTGAGCTCGGCGAACGGGATCGCCTCGGCCACCGCCACCACCGGCGGGGCCGTAAACGGGCTGAACACCGAGAAACCCAGCCGACGCGCCGGGGCGTAGCCGCGGACGCAACCGCGGCTCAACCCGCCGCTGTAGGTGAGCGAGTGCTTCAGGGCCTCGACCCCCCAGCCCTCGTGGTAGAGGAGTCGGTTCGTCACCACGCTGCGGATGGTCAGCTCCGGGTTTTCTTCGATGGGGTAGTCTCTGAGGTTCTCGTCTCCCCCGTCGCCGTCCGCGAGCACCCGCCAGCCGGGATACCGCGCCCGAATCCCCTCGAGCAGGGCCAACACCATCGTGGCGCACTCGACGTCGAGGGGCTTGTAGTCTTCGATCACCACGACCGCCTCCAGCGGGTCGAGCGCGCTCGCGGGCACCTCCACTTCCTCGGCGAGCAGGGACAATGCCGTGCGGCGCAGAAACTCCCGGGCCTGCGCCCGGTCGGCGCCGCCGCCCTCGACCGCCAGCGTGAAGGCCTTCAGGCGGGCCGGGCTCTGGCCTCGAGCCAACAGTTCATGATAGATGCACAACAGCACGGCCCCGCTATCCGCGCCACCGGAGAACAGCACGCCGATCGGTTCCGTGGCGGGCAGGCTGTCCAGCCAGGAGCGGACCTCGGCGCACAGCGCCTCGACGTACGCGGTCCCGATCAGGTCCAGGTCCGGGGGCAGCATGCCCCGCGGCGGATCGAAAAAGCGGCGGTACGTCGGATTGGGGTCCGGACAGCCGACCAGGCGCAGCTCGGTCACGTGATGAGCCGGGGCCATGCGGGTGTAGGTCGGGTGAAACTGGTCCAGGTACCCCTCGCGGGCCAGGACGTCCCGGATGGCGTCGATCCGGTCGGCCACGACGAGCATCGGGCCCTCCGGTTCCTTCGCCAGGAAGTAGCGGAGGGGACGATTCAGGCTGCGCGCCAGGCAGACCCGTTCTCCGGCGCGGGCGACCAGCGCGAAGGAGCCCTGAATCCGGAGGACGTCGGCGGGGTCCTCGGAGAGCAACAACCGCCGCGCCTCGGCGACGCTCATGTTGCGGATGTCCTGCTCCGCATCCCCCATCAGGTCCACGACCCGATGGATCGCGCGATCGGCCATGATCTCCTCGCCGCAGGAGCCGGTGCGGGGGAAGCCCTGGGGTGGGGTCTCCGCCTCCCAGCCTTCGAGGGTGGCTGACGGGAATCGAACCCGCAACCTCCGGAGCCACAGTCCGGCGCTCTGACCGATTGAGCTACAGCCACCGTAAGGCGACAGCCGGGTAGACGGCCAAGTGAGGCATTGTAAGAGGCCCGGCCAACCCTTTGCAAGTCCGGGCCTTCGCCGCTACTCTTGCTCGGGCCCTCGGACCCTGACCTCTCGCACCCGGAGCCTCTATGACCATCCCGCGTTCCGGCCCGTTCCTCGTCGCCGCCGCGCTCGCCCTCGGCTGTACCAGGACCGTCGTCGTGACGCCGCCGCCCGAGCCGGACGACCGCCGCGGACCCAGCACCGCCGTCACCCTCGGCATCCCCCCGGGGCACCTGCCCCGGCCCGGCCAGTGCCGGATCTGGATTCCCGGCACTCCGCCCGGCCGCCAGCCCTACGCCCGCTCCCGTCCCTGCCCCGGCATCAGCCGGGTCGCGCCCGCGGGGAGCTGGATCGTCTATCGGCCCACCCGGGACCGGCGCCTGGTGCACGTGCGCGTGGTGGACCCGCGCCGGGTCGGCGTCATCGTCATCGTCCGCGTCTTCGAGGCCGAAAGCGGGCGCTTCGTCCGCGAGGCCCGCCCTGAGGACGAGCCGTGGGACGAGGACCGCCCCGACCAGGACCGCCCGCGGGAGCGCCCCCGGGACGAACGCCCGCCGCCGGCGGACCGGCCCCAGATCGAGCCGCCCCGGGAAGAGCGACCGCTCGACCAGCGGCCCCGCGAGGAACGTCCCCAGCCCGACCGGCCCCCGAGCGAGCGGCCGCCGAGCGAACGCCCCGAGCCCAAGACCGCCCCCCCGCTCGACATTCCGCCGGGCCACTTGCCCGAGCCCGGGGAGTGCCGGATCTGGATTCCTGGCACTCCACCCGGACGCCAGCCAGGGAGCAAGTCGCGTGACTGCGCCGGCCTCGCTCGGGAGGCCCCCCCGGGCAGCTGGGTCGTCTACCGCCCCACGGACGATCGAACGGTGGTCGAGGTGCGGGTGGTGGACGCGCGGCGACCCGGGGTCGTGGTCGCGGTGCGGATCTTCGAGGTCGAAACCGGTCGGTTCTTGCGAGAGCGGCAACCATGAGGCGTCGAGCAGGCCCACCCTTCCCGGACGCGTTGGCTCGACGTCTCTGCGTGACGCTCGTGGTACTCGCGACCGGCTGCTCCAAGCGCCCGCCACCGGACTTCGCCCCGGATCCCGGGCTGCTGGCCCGCATCCGGGACATCGAGATCACCACCGGAGTCGCCCGCGCCTGCCCGGGCCAGGTGATCCCCACGAGCTACGTGGCGGTGCTGGACGACGGCAGCCGGATCCCGTTCTCGCGCACCTACGACCAGGACCGCCCGCCCGCCCTGCACGTGGTCTTCCTCGAGCGGTTGAGCGAGCAGGCCCGCGCCCAGGCGGACGGCGACTGGGTGACGGACCCCGATCCGGTGCTGAGCCTGGTAAGCGGGTTCCGGCTCGAGGTGGCCCTGCGCCACAAGCCCGAGGTACGAGCCGAGAAGACGGTGCCGCCGGCCTACGACTGTGTCCCCCACACGTTCGCCTTCACCGGGGCCACGGGTGAAACCGGCGCGGGCGGGACCGACGGTCCCGACATCACC
>DATLXT010000115.1:0-8539 GCA_035575475.1 Gemmatimonadales bacterium
CGTGGTGCCGCTGGCGTTGGGGCTGCTCTTGGCGGCGCTCGCCGAGGAGCTCTTGTTCCGCGGGTACCCGCTGCGCCGGCTGGCCGACGCCGTGGGGCGCCGTGCCGCCGCGCTGGTGCTCGCCGCGGCTTTCGGGGCGGCGCATCTCGGCAACCCCAACGCCACGGCGCTCGGCGCCCTGAATACGGGGCTCGCCGCCGTGTGGCTCGCCACCGCGTTCTTTTCGGCCGGCGGGATGCCGCTGGCGTGGGGCCTGCACTTCGGCTGGAACGCCGGGCTGGGGCTGGGTTTCGACGCGCCGGTGAGCGGATTCACCTTCGACCTGCCGCATCTCGACTACGCGCCCGGGCGCGCCGCCTGGCTGGACGGCGGGGCGTTCGGCCCGGAGGGAGGGGTCGCCGCCACGCTGGTCTTCGCGGCCGGGACGCTCGTCCTCGCGCGTTGGCCCGGACCGGCTCCCGAGGAGGAGCTCGCGTGAGTCGCGTCGCCGTGATCGGGGCGGGCACCATGGGTGGAGGGATCGCCCAGGTCTTCGCGCAGCATGGGTGGGAGACCACGCTGGTGGACGTGTCCCGGCAGGCCCTGGACCGGGCGCTCGAGACCATCGCGGCCAACGCCGAGCGGCAGGTCAAGAAGGGAGTCCTGACCCCCGACGGGAAGGCGGCGCTTCTGGCGCGGGTACGAGCCGATACCCGGCTCGATGGGGCCGGGGAAGCCGAGCTCGTGATCGAAGCCGCGAGCGAGGACCGCGAGGTGAAGTTTCGATTGTTCCGCGAGCTCGACGCCGCCGCCTCCGCCGACGCCATCCTCGCCAGCAACACGTCCTCCATCTCCATCACCGAGATCGCCTCGCACACCCGCCGCCCGGCGCGGGTGGTCGGCATGCACTTCATGAACCCGGTGCCGGTGATGCCGCTGGTCGAGGTGGTGCGCGGACTGGAAAGCGGCGACGACACGGTGGCGAAGGTGGTGGAGGTGTCGCGGGCGCTGGGGAAGACCCCGGTGGTGGTCGGCGATTCGCCGGGGTTCGTGTCCAACCGGGTGCTGATGCCGATGATCAACGAGGCGATCTTCTGTGTGATGGAGGGTGTGGCTGCGCCCGAGGCGGTGGATACGGTGCTGAAGCTGGGCATGAATCATCCGCTGGGGCCGCTGGCGCTGGCGGACCTGATCGGGCTGGACGTGTGTCTCGCGATTCTCGAAGTCCTGCACCGCGACCTGGGCGACGACAAGTACCGCCCCGCGCCGCTGCTCCGGAAGATGGTCGCCGCCGGCCGGCTGGGCCGGAAGAGCGGCCGAGGGTTCTATGTTTACCGCGACTGACCCCGGCGCGCTCACCGAGGTGCAGCGTCAGATCGTGGACCTGGCGCGGGAGTTCGCCCGGAGCCGGATCGCTCCGCAGGCGGCGGAATGGGACCGGACCCGGCAGTTCCCCCGGGACGTGGTCGACGAGATGGGGCGGCTGGGCTTCCTGGGCATGCTGGCACCGGAGGAGTACGACGGGCAGGGGCTCGACACCGTCACCTACCTGCTGGCGCTCGAGGAGATCGCCGCGGCGGACGCCAGCATCGCCGTGACCATGGCGATTCAGAACGCCATCCCCACCACGATGCTGGTCCGGCACGGGACCGCGGCGCAGAAGGAGCGCTGGCTGCGGCCGGTGGCGCGGGGCGAGATGGTGGCGGGGTTTGCGCTGTCCGAGCCGGACGCGGGATCCGACGCCGCGAGCCTGCGGGCGCAGGCGGTGCGCCGGGGCGACGGGTGGGTGCTGAACGGCACCAAGGCCTGGGTCACCAACGGGGGCACGGCCGACCTGATCATGGTCATGGCCCGGACCGACACCCCCGACGACCGGCGCGGGGCCAAGGGCATCTCCACCTTTATCGTGCCCACCGACACGCCGGGCTATCGGGCGGGCAAGCCCGAGGATAAGATGGGCCTGCGGGCGTCCAACACGACCGCCGTGGTGCTCGACGACCTGCGGTTGCCGGCCGACGCGCTGCTGGGCGAGGAAGGGATGGGCTTCGTGTACGCCATGGAAGGGTTGGACGCGGGGCGGCTGGGGATCGCGGCCCAGGCGGTGGGGATCGCGCGCCGCGCCCTGGAGCACGCGGTGGCCTACTGCGCCGAGCGCCGGCAGTTCGACCGCCCCCTGCGCGAGTTCCAGGCGGTGCAGTTCAAATTGGCGGACATGGCCACCCGCGTGGCGGCGGCCCGGGCGCTGGCGCACGAGGCGGCGGCGCGGCGGGACCGCGGGGAGTCCATCACCCGGCACGCGGCCATGGCCAAACTGTTCGCGTCGGAGACGGCGATGTGGGTCACCACCCAGGCGGTCCAGCTGTTCGGCGGGTACGGCTACATGCGGGACTACCCGGTGGAGAAGCTGTTTCGCGACGCCAAGGTCACCGAGATCTACGAGGGCACCAGTGAAATCCAGCGTATCGTCATCGCGCGCGGCCTCTACCCGCGCGCCTAGCGCGGTCCCCGAGGAGATCCTGGCGGGCCGGGACGCCGAGGTGTTCCCGCTGCTGGCGGAGCACGAGCACGAGCAGGTGAGCTTCTGTTACGAGCCCTCGAGCGGGTACCGCGGCATCATCGCGATCCACGACACCACGCTGGGTCCGGCGCTGGGCGGAACCCGGTTCTGGAGCTACCGGAGCGACCGCGAGGCCCTGGTGGACGTGCTCCGGCTGGCGCGCGGCATGACCTACAAGGCGGCCGTGGCCGGCCTGAACCTGGGCGGCGGCAAGAGCGTCATCATCGGCGACAACCGGACCACCCGGCGGGAGCCGCTCTTCCGCGCCCACGGGCGCCATGTCGAGTCGCTGGGCGGCCGCTACATCACGGCCGAGGACGTGGGGACGTCCCCGGGCGACATGGAGTACATCCGGGCCGAGACCCAGCACGTGGTGGGGTTGATCGGCAAGTCCGGCGACCCCTCACCGGTGACCGCCTACGGGGTGTACCGGGGGATGAAGGCCTGCGCCCGGTACCGGTACGGCTCGGACAGCCTCAGCGGGAAGACCGTGGCGATCCAGGGCGTGGGCCACGTGGGGTACTACCTGGCACAGCTGTTGCACCGGGAAGGGGCGAAGCTGGTGGTCACCGACATCGATCCGGCCAAGGTGAAGCGGGTGGTGGACGAATTCGGCGCCGCCGCGGTGGGCCCCGATGAGATCTACGATGTATCGGCCGACATCTTCGCGCCCTGCGCGCTGGGCGGCGTGATCAACGATCAGACCCTCCCGCGGCTCCGGGTGGCGATCGTGGCCGGGGGGGCCAACAACCAGCTGGCCGAGGAGCGGCATGGCGACCTGCTCGAGGAACGCGGCGTGGTGTACGCGCCGGACTACGTCATTAACGGGGGCGGATTGATCAACGTCAACGCCGAGCTCAACGGCTGGTCGCCCGACCGGGCGCGGCACAAGGCCGGCGAGATCTACGACACTCTCCTTCGCGTCTTCGAGATCGCGCGCGAGGAGGGCATTCCCAGCTACCGGGCGGCGGACCGTCTGGCCGAACAGCGGATCGCGGCGGTGGCCAGGGTGCGGCAGAACTTTGTCTGAGCCGGTGTACGTCGGGGCCGATCACGCGGGCTTCGCGCTGAAGGCGAAGCTCGTGGCCGAGCTTCGCCGGCTGGGCTACGAGCCGGTGGACGTGGGCCCCCACACCCTGGACCCGGCGGACGACTATCCCGACTTCGCCCGCCCGGTGGCGGAGGCCGTCAGCCGGGGCGCCGCCAGGCTCGGGGTTCTCACCTGCGGCTCGGGGATCGGGATGGCCATCGCGGCCAACCGGTACCCGGGGGTCCGGGCCGCCCTGGCGTGGGCGCCCGAAGTGGCCGAGCTGGCGCGCCGGCACAACGACGCCAACGTGCTGGTGCTGCCCGCCCGGTTCATGGACGAGGCGGAGGCGCTCGAGGCGTTGCGGCGCTGGCTCCGGGCCGCCTTCGAGGGCGGGCGGCACGAGCGGCGGGTGCGGAAAATGGAGGCCGACGCCCGTGCCTGACCGGCGCGCTCCCCTGCGCCAGGTGGATCCCGCGGTCCACGCCTTGATCCGCCGCGAGGTGGAGCGGCAGGAGCACGGGCTGGAGCTGATCGCGAGCGAGAACTTCGTGTCGCTGGCGGTGCTTCAGGCCACGGGGTCGGCGCTGACCAACAAGTACGCCGAGGGGCTGCCCGGGAAGCGCTACTACGGCGGCTGCGAGGTGGTGGACGAGATCGAGCAGCTGGCCATTGACCGGGCCAAGCAGCTCTTCGGCGCCGAGCACGCCAACGTCCAGCCGCATTCGGGTGCCCAGGCCAACCTGGCCGCCTACCTGGCCGTGCTGAAGCCGGGCGACACCCTCATGGGGCTGGCCTTGCCGCACGGGGGGCATCTGACTCACGGGGCGGCCGTGAACTTTTCGGGGAGCCTGTTTCGCGCGGTGCCCTACGGGGTGCGCGAGGATACCGGGCTCATCGACTACGACCAGGTCCGCGACATCGCGCGGCGGGAGCGGCCCCGGCTCCTGATCGGCGGCGGGAGCGCCTACTCCCGCATCGTGGACTTCGCCGCGCTGCGGAGCATCGCCGAGGAAGTGGGCGCGGTCCTGCTCGTGGACATGGCGCATTTCGCGGGTCTGGTGGCGGGCGGTGTGTACCCGTCTCCCGTGCCCCACGCCCCCATCATCACCACCACGACCCACAAGACTCTGCGCGGCCCGCGGGGGGGCCTCATCCTCTCGACGGCGGCCTACGCCAAGGCGGTGGACAAGCAGGTGTTCCCGGGGATTCAGGGCGGTCCGCTGGAGCACGTGATTGCCGCCAAGGCCGTGGCCCTGGGCGAGGCCCTCCACCCCGACTTCAAGGACTACGCGGCCCAGGTCGTGACCAACGCCCGCGCGCTGGCCCGCGCGCTCGTGGCCCGCGGCTATGCCATCGTGTCGGGCGGTACGGATACCCACCTGGTGCTGGTGGATCTGCGTCCCAAGAACATCACCGGCAAGGAGGCCGAACAGCTGCTCGACCGGGCGGGCATCACGGTCAACAAGAACACCATCCCCGGCGATCCCCAGTCGCCCTTCGTCACCAGCGGGATTCGGCTGGGGACGCCGGCGCTCACCACCCGGGGGTTCGGGGAGGCGGAGATGGAGCGGGTGGCGGACCTCCTGGATCAGGTGCTGACCGGGCGCGACGAGGGCACCGTCGTCCGGGTCCGGCGCGCGGTGCGCGAGCTCACGGAAGAATTCCCTCTGTACCTGGAACCTGAACCGGTGGGGGGCGCGCATGGCCGATAGACCCTCGCGGGGCTCGGGATCGTTCACCGTGCATTTGGCGGACGAGCTCGAGGTCTACTTCAACGAAGTCGCCCACGGACGGCCGGTGGGCTTCGTCGCCTCGCCCAAGTGGCGCCCCCGCACGGACCTCTACGAGACCGACGAGGAGATCGTGGTGCACATGGACATCGCGGGGATGCGGGGGGAGGATTTCCGCATCGAGCTGGTGGACGGGGTGCTCACCATCGGGGGGGAGCGGGTGCCGCGCCGGGAGGGCAAGCGGCACTACCATGCCATGGAAGTGCAGGTGGGGCCCTTCGAGCGTCGCCTCCGGCTGCCGGCCCCGGTGGACCCCGCGAGCATGCGCGCCAGCTACGAGCACGGCTTCCTCGAGGTGCGTCTCCGCAAGCTGTCCGCCCGGATCTCCGGCCCGCATTCGGTGAAAGTCGGTTAGGGTGGACCGCCTCCCCATCCTGCCCCTCGGCGGCCTGGTCGTCTATCCCAACGTCATCGTGCCGCTGGCTCTGGAGGATCCCAAAGCCGTCGAGCTGATCGACGAGGTGGTCCAGGGCGACAAGCGCGTCCTGCTGGCCGTGGTGAAGCCCGCCGAGGGGCTGGAGCTGGCGGAGGGCGCCGTCATGGCCGCCCGCGCCGATCAGCTCTACGAGGTCGGCACGCTGGGCGCGGTGGTCCGCATGCTGAAGGTCACCGACGGCTCGGTGCGGGTCATGGTGCAGGGGATCGAGCGGGTGCGGCTGGTGGACGTGATGCAGGGTGACGTCTGGCTCGAGGCGGGGCATCGCCCGCTCCCCGAGCAGCTGGTCGAAGACGCGCGCACCGAGGCGCTGAAGCGGACGGTGCACGCCCAGTTTGCCCGGGTGATCGACCTCGCCCCCTACCTGGGCGGCGAGCTCCACGAGGTGCTGGACGGGATCGCCGAGCCCGGGAAGCTGGCCGACTTCGTGGCCGCCAACCTCGACCTGGCGCTCCCCGCCAAGGCGGAACTCCTGGCCATGGCGGACGTGAACCGGCGGCTCGAGCGCCTGGTGGAGTTCCTGGCCCAGGAGCTCGAGGTGCTGGAGGTGGGGACGCAGATCCAGGAGAAGGTCAAGGAACGGCTGGACCGCCACCAGCGCGAGTACGTGCTGCGCGAGCAGTTGCAGGTGATCCGCCAGGAGTTGGGCGAAGACGTGGCGGACGACGAGCTCGACGATCTGGCGCGGCGGCTCGACGAGGCCGGGCTCTCGCCCGAAGCGCGCAAGGTGGCCGACCGGGAGCTCAAGCGCCTGCGCCAGATGCAGCCGCAGTCGGCCGAGTACCAGGTGGCGCGGACCTATCTGGAGACGTTCGCCTCGTTGCCGTGGAGCCGGACGTCGGAGGACCGGTTGGATCTCAAGGCCGCGCGTGACATCCTGGACCGCGATCACTACGACCTGAAGACGGTGAAGGAGCGTATCCTGGAGTACCTCGCCGTCCGGACGCTCAACCCCACGGCCAAGGGGAGCATCCTCTGCTTTGTGGGCCCGCCCGGGGTGGGGAAGACCTCGCTGGGCCAGAGCATCGCCGAGGCCCTGGGACGCCGGTTCACGCGGGTTTCGCTGGGCGGGGTGCGCGACGAGGCCGAGATCCGCGGGCACCGGCGCACCTATGTGGGGGCGCTCCCCGGCCGCATCATCCACGCGCTCCAGCGCTGCGAGACCCGGAACCCGGTCCTGATGCTCGACGAGGTGGACAAGATGGGCGCCGACGTGCGGGGCGACCCCACGGCGGCCCTGCTGGAGGTGCTGGATCCGGCGCAGAACTCCGCGTTCGTGGATCACTACCTGGAGGTGCCGTTCGACCTCTCGGGGGTGATGTTCATCGCCACGGCCAACAGCCTGGCCCCCATGCCCGACCCCTTGCTCGACCGGATGGAGGTCCTCACCTTACCCGGGTACACGCCCGGCGAGAAGCTGGCGATCGCCCGGCGGTATCTCCTGCCGCGCCAGCTCCGGGAAGCGGGGCTGGCGTCCGAGCGCGCCGCCGTCGCCGACGACGCGCTGGAGCGGATCATCGCCGAGTACACTCGGGAAGCCGGGGTTCGGCAGCTGGAGCGCCAGATCGCGGCGGTCCTGCGCAAGGCCGCGTTGGAGGTCGTGGAGCGGGGCGCCGGGGCCATTCAGGTCACGGCGGCGAACCTCGAGGCCTACGCCGGCCTGCCCACGGTGCAGAGCGAGGTGGCGGGCCGGGCGCCGGAGGTAGGCGTGGCCACGGGCCTCGCGTGGACGCCGGTGGGCGGGGACATCATGTTTGTCGAGGCCATCCAGATGCCCGGCCGGGGCCAGATTACGCTCACGGGGCAGCTGGGGGACGTGATGAAGGAGTCGGCCCACGCGGCGTGGAGCCTGCTCCGGGCCCGGGCGGGATCGCTGGGCATCCCCCCCGAGACCTTCACGCAGTCCGACGTGCACGTGCACGTGCCGGCGGGTGCGGTGCCCAAGGACGGCCCCTCGGCGGGGATCACGATCGCGACCGCCCTGGCGTCGCTCCTATGCCGCCGGGCGGCGCGCCACGAGGTGGCGATGACCGGCGAACTGACCTTGCGGGGCCGGGTGCTGCCGGTGGGCGGGCTGAAGGAAAAACTCACGGCGGCCGTGCGGGCCGGCGTGCGGACCGTCCTGATCCCGGCACGCAACCGGCGCGAGCTCGAGGAGGTGCCGGACGAGGTGAAGCAGCTGCTGGAGATTCGGTTGGTCGAGACGGTGGACGACGTGCTGGGCCAGGCCCTGCTCCCCGCCCAACCCGGCCCGCCGCGGCCGCCGCGACGGCCGCGGCGGACGGGCGATTACCGCTCCCCGGAGGCGCGGCCGTGAGCGACTACGCCACGCTCCAGGCCGCGTTCGCCCGCATCGCGGAGCGCGACGGCCGCTATTCCGAACGCGCCTATCTGTTCGTGCTGGCGGCGCTGGAGTTCGCCCAGGGCCGCTTGCCCGAGCGCCGCCACCTCACCGGGGCCGAGCTGGCCTGGGCCTGCCGCGACCTGGCGCTGGAGCAGTTCGGCCTCCTTGCCCCCACGGTGCTCGGGCACTGGGGCATCCGCTCGACCGAGGACCTTGGCCGCATCGTGTTTCTCCTGATCGACGTCGGGCTGCTGGCCCGCCAGCCCAGCGACAAGATCGAGGACTTCGACCGCGTGTACGATTTCGCGGAGGCGTTTCGCACCGGGTATCGCTGGTCCGGGGTCGAGCGCGCGTGATGTTGCGGGGAAGGGAGGTGCTGCATGGAAGTGAGAGAGTTACCCGC